>NZ_JAUBPW010000067.1:0-38269 GCF_036700965.1 Microcoleus sp. Pol8_D6
ATTGCCGATTTCATTGCTACTACTGAAATACAGTTAAATTCCGGGGATGTTGTCGTACTCTACACAGATGGAATTACGGAAGCTTTTGATATGAATCAAGCTCAATACGGTATTGAGCCATTGATTGAAGTTGTTGCCATTAACAGGGGACAGTCAGCAGCAGAAATCAAGCAAGCTGTTATTGACGACGTGCGGCGATACATGGGGGAGCAAAAAGTATTTGATGACATTACTTTGGTAGTAATCAAACAGAAGTAAGTAGGTAGGCACAAATAAACCTTGCTGTATAACCGAATGTACAACTGCCAGAACCGAAAGCCAATAGCTTCGTTTCACTCGCTTTTGACTACTGAAAGCAGATTCTATGTTTATGAAGTACCCCCGCCTATCGTTCTATCCCCGTAGGGAAAAGGCGAAAACCTTTGTCCCTACACTTCATAAACCTGGAATAGGCTGTATGTATTTTCCCACTCATCTACTTAGTTCCGCTCAATTAATCAACTGCTTAAATGCGTCGTGTTCGCGAATTTTTTCTAAATCAGCTTCACTTTTTGCCAACTCTTTACACACATTCGGATTGAGATTGAGGGCGCGCTTTAAATTTTCAATTGCTAATTCAATTTTACCTTGTAGGGCATAACATCGGGCTTTATTGTACCAAATTCTGTAAAAATCCGGTCTAATTTTAGCAGCATTGTCGTAGGAAGCGATCGCAGCTTCGTATTTTTGCAATTTGGAGAGTGCAACGCCTCGATTATTCCAAGCGTCAGTATAATCATTTTTAATTTGTAGGGCTTGATTGTAAGAAATTACTGCTTGTTCGTACTCCTGCATTTTGGAAAAAGCAACGCCTCGGTTGTTCCAAGCATCGGCATAATCGGGTTTGGCTTGAATTGCTTGTTCGTAACAGCCGATCGCCTCCTGGTACTTCTGCAACTCCAACAATACCACGCCTCGATTGTTCCAAGCATCGGGATAATTCGGACGAATTGTAGTAGCTTGTTCGTAAGACGCGATCGCCTCTGGATACCGCTGCATTCTTGTGAGCACTACTCCTCGGTTATTCCAAGTATCGGCTAAATCCGGCTGAATTTGCAGGGCCTGATCGTAAGCTGCGATCGCATCTTGATAACGGTTTTCAAAGAAACAAGCATCTCCCTGTTTAGCATAGTCGCCGGCCGTAAATAACTGTTGGTAATTGCCATAGTTAACCGGAGCAAATTCTTGAATTTGGGCATCGGGGAATAAAAGGTCTGTTTCTGCCTCTGCCGAGTGATTTTGGTGTTGAATTTCGCCTAAGATAGTTTCAGCGTCGGAAATTAATAGTTTTAATTGAGAGATTGTATCGTAATGGAGACTTTCAATTTCTTGGCGGGCAATTGTTGTCTGCTTTGACAATTTGCTCAACAGAAACCAAACCCCGACTCCGGCTGCTGTCGGAAACAAAGTTAGGGCAATTACCAGTCCGTTAAGCAGTACCGCCGTGCGCCCGAAAGCAATGTCAACTTCTTCTTGAACTTGATCGCGAATTTCTTCTTTAAGTTGCTGCTGTGGGAATTCCTGCTGAAGTAACATTGCCGCCGTCGGTTCAGATGCAAAAACGCTACTGGCGCAGACTAGAATAGTCAAAAGGGCGATCGGGCTAATACTTTTTCTAAAGATACTTGACAAACGCATTGCCTTAGTGATACGCACCTGAGTTGCGATTTCCATGTGTCAAGAGATGCTGATAACGATGATCCCAGACTAGCCCATTTGTTCACAAACTCTTAAATACAGGATATCTGTTGTGCAGTCCCCTCCGATCAAATTGCTGACGCAAGAATTGCTAGACGAAGTTGCCGCTTCCTCCCGCCGCAGTCCCCGCCAGCGACAAAACTACAATTTCCACGATTTGTCTGAAAAAGTGCAGCGGTTTGTCAACGTGTTGCAACCAGGCACTTACGTCCGCCCTCACCAACACCTCCGCCCGCCTGCAGTTAACGGTTTTGAGTTTTTTGTGGTGATTCAAGGCGAAGTCGGTATTGTTATTTTGAACGAAAACGGTCAAATCCTGCGCTCCTTGCGAGTCAGCGCGGCCGGCCCGACTCGCGCTGTCGAACTGCCAGAGGGCACTATTCACACGTTAGTCGCTTTGACACAGGATACTGTGATTTTGGAGTTTAAGGAAGGGCCTTACGACGTGGGGGCGGATAAAGACTTTTTGGCAGGTTTTCCTGCTGAGGGAACTGCGGCGGCGCGAGAATTAGTCCTGATTTGGGAAGCGGAATTTAACACTTGAGTAATGACTGTTGACTGTTAAATGTTGACCGTTGACAGTTAAAAATCTAAAATCTAAAATCTAAAATCGATGGGCTGATTACTAATTACTGATGAATCTAATTGTCGTCATCCGATTGTATAAATCCGGGGCGGTGCGAATGATTTTTCTCAGGAGCTCATCAGTCACCCAAAAGACGAGGGGAAACGAAAAAGTTTTGCTGAATTCACTGCATAATAGGTTGGTAGAAACGAGCAATCTATCGATCGGCTCCACTGATTCCAAACCGAGGAGCATTAAAGCTGGAGGCTTTTCGCCGTCTATTTCTGCTGCGATTGTCGTGTAGAGAGTTGTCGCCGATTTTGGCAAAAACAGTTGTCGGGGTTTCACGGGACAATTTACTTGCAGCCGATCGACTATTTGCTGCCGCAAAGTTAGCGAGTTGCAGTGGACTAAAACGAAAGAAAAGTAACCTTGGGAAAGACGGATCGCCCGCATTAAAGTTGAGAAAGACCGCTCGTTATATTTAGCTGAGTCGTACTTAGCTGCATTGTCTTTAGCTGTATTTTCTGAGCTTTGCTCGATAAACATAAATTGCATATTTTTTATCTAGTTTTAGAGATTTTCTAGATTAAATGATGTTTCTAAAGAAAATGTGAAGATATAAAATTTATTTTTCCTTTAAAAACTTTTGGAAAGTATACCACGCTTTTAAATTAATATCAATAGTCCGATCGAAGTAGTCCGATCGACAGATTTGGCTTCAGCCACTCAAAAAACCGCTGCGACGGCACAACAAAAGTATAGCCGCAGGCAGAAGGAAGTGCATATTTCGCAAGGGTTTCAGCAATTAATAACGTTCTAAATATCTGGCACGATTGCTAGATTGAATGTAATTAAAAATACAAAAAAATCACCGTAAATTTTCAGCCAGTGGCAAAGTAAACCAAAAACTTGCCCCAGCACCGGGAGTGCTAATTACCCCAATTTGGCCGCCGTGAGCACCAATAATTTGCCGACAAAGATAGAGCCCCAAACCCAAACCGACGGAGTGTCGGGATCGATCGCCCCTAACGTAAAGATCAAAAAGATGTTCGCACTGTTCCGGCAATATTCCCACCCCGTCATCTTCAACGGTACAGTAAATCATGCTACTTGGGGAATTGGGGATTGGGGATTGTGGATTGGTAAGCGGTAATTTGTCGGTGTCTTGTTGTGCTGTGCTTTGATTTATAATTAATTTATCCGCCTTGATTACTTGAGCCGAAACTGTTAAATTTAGTCCCGGCAAATTGTGTTTCAAAGCATTAGCAATTAAATTAGATAAGACTCGCCATAACTGAGTCTTGTCAGCCTTCACTGCTGGCAAATCATCCGCCACCAAATTTTTAAAAGTAGCCTTCCCCTCATTCATTAAAGGCTCCAAATCTGTCGCAGCAGCTTCAACTACCGCCCTCAAATCAACGGCATCGAAGTGCAGAACCAAACCGCGCAATTCCCCGGCGTGAACTTCCAACAGCGAATTTATCAAGCGCAATTGCTGCTCGCTACCTTGAATCATCCGCTCCAAAATAGAACGGGGAATTGCGATCGAATCCCCAGATTTCGTCTGCCAATTTTTCAGCACCATTAACATTCCCGCCACCGGGTTTCGCAAGTCGTGAGAAAGAGCGTGGATAAACATCCGCAGCGATTCTTGTGCCTGTTTGCGCTGCGTGATATCCTCAATTAAACCCTCATAATAAAGCACGGCGCCGCTGCTGTCCCGTACCGCCCGCGCCTTCTCAGAAATCCAGACAATACTGCCGTCTGAGCGGTAAATTTTAGATTCAAAATCCGATACTGTGCCGCTTTCCTCGATCGCTCGCAAAAACTCATTTCTGCGAGCCGGATCGACGTACAACTGTCGCTCGATATCAGTAAACTTTGCCGTCACTTCTTCCGGGGAATCGCAGCCGTAAATCCGCGCCAAAGCTGGATTTGCAGTAATATAACGGCCATCGGGAGTGCTTTGAAAAATCCCCTCGCAGGCATTCTCAAAAATGCTGCGGTACTTCGCCTCCGCCGCCTCCAACTGCTGGTAAGCAGATTCCAACTCACGCCTGGTACTAAACTCTTTCCGTTGCAGACATTCGTACCAATAAACCGACAAATCGCAAATCAAACAAAACCAAAACAAATATAAGTAAAACCCGGTCAACTTAAAAGGAGTATACTTAGCAAAACTTAGATTTAAAACCAAATTTATCCCGACGTGGCAACACAAAACCCCGAGTTGAGAAATCAAGTGGAGGCGCCAGCGGACGGGCATCAACGTAGCTTGGATCAGAAACGCTAAACTCCAGGTAAAAATTGGTACGTCCCCGGCTTGTGCGACAGCTAACCCAAGCTGTACAATTACCGTCAGCGACCACGAAAAACCCAAAAATAGCAAACCGGGATAGCGCTGTCCGAAGGAGGTTTTTTGCAACACAAAACAGGTCAACAAACCCAATTCTACAGCAGCGCTCGTGTACAAATAAACACTTTCAAACTCCTGGCGAGCGAAGAATCTTTCGCCCAGAAAATAGACCGTTATTGTGAAGGCAAAAAAGATGGCAATTCCGACAGCAGGGCGCAGCCGATCTCGGAGGAAGCGATCGCGCCACACCTCGTAAACCGTTAATGCCTGAACTGATTTTGCATTGCCCAAATAGTTCATACCATTTTAGATTTGAGATTTGAGATTTTAGATTGAGAAAGAGCGATCGTCCGAATTGACAGCAGGTAGCGAAAACCAGAAAGTCGAACCACCGCCGGGAGTGCTTTCGACGCCAATTTCGCCGCCGTGAGCTTTGATAATTTGCTTGGAGAGGTACAAGCCCAAACCCAGCCCTGTTAATTGTCGGCTATTAGGGTCGTGAACGTAAAGTTCAAATAGAGATTCCCGCTGTTTGGCGCTGATTCCCACTCCATTATCTGTTACAGTACAGCGAACCATTTTTACGGTGACACCCGGCAATTTGCTGCCGATATTGCCAATTTGGCCCTGATAGCGGGGCATTTTGCAACTGCCGTCGAGGTTGAATTTGGCCAGGGTTTCCTGATTTTTCTGGGTTGTCTCCCCGATCTTAGGACGATCGCCCGCAGCAGATATCCCGTTAGCGATACAGCGGGCGATCTGAGTAGTTTGAGATGTTAAAGCCTGGGAATTTTCTTCATAAATTAGCGCTGTTTCAACTTCAATTACCTCGGCTTTAAAAATTATATTGACTCCCGGAGGATTGTGTTTAATAGCATTAGTCAACAGATTTTCTAGCACCCGCTGCAAGTGTTTGCTGTCGGCCTTGACTTGTGGCAAATCCGTCGGTATTTCCTGAGTCAAAGTTGCTTGGTTTTTGGCTAGCATCGGTTCTAAATCGGCAACAATGGCTGAAGCTAAAGACGGCAAATGCAGCGGTACAGTATTGAGAACAATACCTTTCACCTCGCTAGCGTGAGCGTCGAGCAGGGAATTAACCATAGTCAACTGGTGTTCGCTGGCCTGAACGATGCGCTGCAAAATCGATCGAGAAACCGGAACATCTTGTAGAGAATCAGAGGCCGATTTGTTGAGCAAATTTTTCAGCAGTATTAACATTCCCATAACAGGAGTGCGGAGATTGTGAGAAACTGCGTGCAAAAATAGGTCTTTCAGGCGGTTGCTTTCTTGCAACTCGTGCATTTTTTGCTGTAGTTGGTGGGTGCGTTCCTCCACTTGAGATTCCAAGTTGGCATTGAGAGCTTTTACCTGCTGCAAAAGTTGGGCTTGCTGTAGAGCGATCGCCACTTGGGTAGCGAGTTTTTCCAACAAATCAATTTCAAATTCCTGCCACTGGCGGGGCCCGGAGCACTGGTTGACGGCCAAGATCCCGAACAATTCATCCCCCAGGACGATCGGCACATTTAACGTCGCGCGAATTTGATAGTCGCTGTACAATTGGGCAATTGGAACGCTCAGTTGAACGCTAGCAGTATCGGAGATAGTTCGGACGCGGTTGTTAGCATAAAAAGTTTTCTGGCTTTCGAGGTGATTCCCGTCAGCGAGTACCCACCCCAAAAGAGAACGGCATTGAGCATCCACAGACTCGGCCACAACCTTACCGTACACCGGGCTAGGAAGATTTACCCCGTCCGTGTCCACAATACCGATGAAAGCGCGGTCTGCCTTGAAAAATTGCCGGACTTCGCCAACAGTAGTGTTGAGAATTTCTTCGAGGTCGAGGGAGTTGCGAATTCGCAGGGCGATTTCTGAAAGCAAGCGATCGCGATCGGAGGACGCCCGCAAAGCGGTTTCCGCGCGGTGGCGTTCGGTAACGTCTTGGACTGTGGCGGCGATCGCCCCTGACTGAATGGCCGACTGTTCGCAGACAGTGCGTTCGGAGCCGTCTGCTAGCACAATTCGGTAGTTAATGCAATAGGGTGTGCGCTCAAACATAGCTTGGCGCTGCGATCGCGCCACCAATTCTCGGTCTTCTGGATGTACAGCCTGCAAAAAAACTTCTGGTGTCGGTTTGACAGTTCCAGGAGCAAAACCCAAGAGGCGGTAAAGTTCGTTTGACCACCGCAATTCGATATTGGATATATGATGTTCTGCGGATTCTTCGGAGTTGTCAGTTGCTGTGAGGGCGGCGCAAGTTAAATCCCAATTGCCCAACTGAGCGATGCGCTGAGCGTTGGCTAAACTAGCTTCGCGATCGCGCAGCATGGCCGCCGTGCGGCGCACCTCCACCAGCGCTTGCTGGCGTTCTGCTACGGCGGCAGCCAACATCAGAGCCACAAGGGCGATCGTACCGGTAAAAGCTTGTAAAAATAAAACCGCCTGTTTGAGATTATCGCTTTTGGCCAAAAACGGGCCACCTCCCTGCACTGCTCCCCAAATCGCGATGTAAGAGACGATCGAATAAGCAAAAATCGCTCCCGCCGATTGAAACCGCAGGGCAGCCCAAACTATCAGAGGAAAAGGCAGATACTCCAGCGGATACTGAGCGATCGCCGCTTGTGTTTTTGAGCAAAAAAACAGCCAGCTCACACTCAGCAAGAGAGTCAGCCAGAGCGCTATTTCTGAATAATTAATAATTAACAATAGAAGATTATATCGGTTTTCACTTGCAGACAATTTGCTTGAATAATTGGTAACTTGTGATTGGTTATTGTTCCAGTTAAAAAATGCTTTTAAACTTGAAACAATTCGAGATTTTTTCTCACCTGTTACACCATTTTCAATAACAGGCAAGATGCCTGTTACACAATCAAATTCATCTCTTGTGGAACAGGCATCTTGCCTGTTCCTAAACAAGTAATTGAGAATAGTGAAACATCTAAGTTTTAGTGGAAGTTTAAAACTATTAACGGCATGATTCAAAGTCAACAGCACAGGCGTCACAATCAAAATTCCCATGCCGTCTCCGAGCCACGTAGTCCACCAGTTCCGAGAGAAATTGCTCCACTGAGCCCAACCAAAAATGCACGTACCCAAGTTGCCGATGATAGAACCGACCAAAGTAGACCCGATGACAGCGCCCGCCACTAAAGCCAGAACATCTCGCAATCGATCGAGTTTGGTAGAAAATCCGCTCCAAGTCAGCAAAGCCTCTCCAGCCAGCGCTTGCAGGGTGACGCTAAAGGCCGATGTGGCAATGACAGCCGACGGTACACCGCCGGTAGAGTTTAACAGCACTGAACCGAGGACAATTCCCGGCCACATCCGTCGCCCTTGCAGTAGCAGTGCTGCTAGAGCAATACCGGCGGGCGGCCACACGGGGGAGGGTTCGGCTTTCACCAGTCCCAGCATCGACGCTGCGAGTTTTCCGGTAACAAAGTAGGCCAGCGCCAGGATGCCGGTGTACAAAAGCGTTCGAGTGCGGCGGTTGAGCAGTTTCATGTTTAGGTGCGATCGAATCCTCCATTCCTAGTTTTTAATTTAGGCGGCTTTGGGGCGATCGGGCTTCCTCCTGACGAATCACCTGACTGGGGGAGTGGGGAGTTGACTGTTGAGTGTTGAGTGTTGAGTGTTGACTGTTGACTGTTGACTGTTGAGTGTTGACTGTTGACTGTTGACTGTTGAGTGTTGACTGTTGACTGTTGACTGTTGACTGTTGACTGTTAACTTATGACAACTGCCTACTGCCTACTGACAACTGACTGCTTAAAATCCAAAACTCCGCTTACCATCCGGCTTAACAGTCAGCCAATTGGTCTTTGCCATTGCCAGTTGTTCCTCAGAAACTGTAGCGTTGGTAAGATTCGCCCCGCACAAATTTGCTCCCCGCAAATTCGCCTTAGTCAAATAAGCCCCCGTCAAGTCAGCACCTCGGAAATCCGCCCCTTCAAAATTGGCAGTGCTGCAATAAGCCTCAGTCAAGTTAGCATCTCGCAAATTCGCCTGAATTAACCTCGCGTGACCCAAATTCGCGCCCGACAAATCCGCTGCTTGCAAATTGGCCTTCACCAACCTAGCCTGATAAAAATTACTTCCCGCTAACTGCAATTTTTGCAGTTGCAAACCCGACAGTTCGCAGTCAGCAAAATCGCGCTTGCCTTTAAAATATGCCGCTCGCAAGCTGTTGGTGTCCCACTTAGGAGCAACTTTCGATAGCTTTGACGCTGCTAAATTGTCGCTAGAATGTCCAACCGTTCCGAAAGTTCTGCCGGACTCAGCCAGAGTACGGGAAACTCTGGGCTGCATTCCCGTGTTCCCAGATTGGCTGAAGGAAGTTCTACCAGCGCGGGTGTGGTTCGATCGCAAATCTTCATTGATTTTGCTCCTCGGCGGTGACCACGAAGAACCCTCGTCATTAAATATTGTCGGTTCTTCAACTGTACGAGAAGAGACGTTGAATTGAGTTGCCAAGCCATCCACAAGACTTGGGTCTTCAAATTGGCCAGAGAGAGCTCTGAGGACATCTGCTGCCGATTGGAAGCGGTGCCCAACCATCGGCTTCAGCATTTTTTCGAGAATCCGCGCAAAATTTGGGCTTACCTGAACGTGGGGCTGCCAAACAATTTCGCCGGTTACTCCATCAAAATCTAAATCCTTGGGCGATTTTCCTGTCAGCAAGTACAAACAAGTCATGCCCACCGCGTAGATGTCACTGGCAAATATCGGCCGCAGCGCCATTTGTTCCGGGGGGGCAAAACTAAATGTGCCGACTGAAAATTTCGTGTTGGCGCTTTGGTCGGCGGGGTCTAATAATATTGTTTGACTAACTTGGTCTTTTACCGCTCCGAAGTCAATCAGAACTAAGTGGCCGTCTTGAACTCGGCGAATAATATTTGCGGGTTTGATGTCTCGGTGAATTACTCCTTGGCTGTGGATATATTGCACTACTGGCAAAATTTCTAATAGAAAATTTTTAACATCCGATTCGTTGAAACGGCCTGAGTGCTTGACTTCTTGTTTCAAAGTCGAGCCTTTAACATACTCTTGAACTAAGTAGAATTGCTGTTCTGTTTCAAAATAGTCTAGCAGCCTCGGTACTTGCGGGTGGTCGCCCAGTTGGCCGAGGGTTTTCGCCTCTCGCTTGAATAATTCCCGCGCCATCTCTAAAACTCGCGGCGACGAACTACTGGGTCGCAGTTGCTTGACTACACAACTCGGTTGACCGGGCAATGAGATGTCTTTTGCCAGAAATGTAGCTCCAAAACCTCCTTGTCCTAACGGTTCAATGACTCGGTAGCGAGCGCGCAGCAATAACCGCGCACCGCAAGTCTGACACTGAAGAATAGAGTCAGCAGGGTTTTGAGGATGGGGACAGCCCGGATTTACGCAGTAGCTCATATTGATTGAGTTTGCCTATGTTGTTCTGATCTTGTCAGCGTCGCTCGACTGCACAAATAGCCTGTTCCTGCTTCTGGTAGACATACTAATCTATCAGTTTTCGGCAGGCCGTGCGTTCGATTGCGAATTGGAATTGCACCTAAGTCTTTTAAGCCGATATCTTTTCCCTATTTTGATTATCTCGCTGGTTTGAGTGTTTTCGGTTGATTATCCTTGAAGATAGTTTAAAGACTTGCTAAAGTTGTGCTTTTTTGTGTAAAGTCTTTCTAAACTTAAGTGCTTTTTGCGTTTTTAGATGTCTCTAGCATACCTCATTCTCTGAATGAGAATGCTACTCATCCCCCAGTAGACATCTATCTTTGGTCAGATCCCTCGTTTTTGCTGATGTGTACCCTAACAGTCTTGACAAAATTAAATTAGTATGCTATGAAAAGCTTTCCAGAATAAATTCTGGGACTCAAAAGTCGGTGCTGACAAGCTACGATTTTTGACTAATAACTACCGAGCACTGACAACTAACTACTGACTAAATTATGCGTATATCTCTAAAGTGGCTCCGGGAATTGGTGGATGTGGCAATATCCCCGGAAGAATTAGCCGAAACCCTGACAATGGCAGGGTTTGAAGTGGAAGAAATTGAAGACCGCCGCCCGTGGGCAAGCGGTGTAGTTCTGGGCAAAATCATCGCCTGCGAACAGCATCCGAATGCAGACAAATTGAGAGTTTGTCAAGTGGATGTCGGCTCTTCAGAAGCTTTGAATATTGTTTGCGGCGCACCCAACGCTAGGGCAGACATTTACGTGCCTGTCGCTGTTGTCGGCACTTATTTATCGACTATTGATTTAAAGATTAAACCTGCTAAATTGCGGGGCGTTCCTTCAGAAGGAATGATTTGCTCTCTGGCGGAATTGGGACTATCTAAAGAGTCAGCCGGAATTCACATTTTTGAGTTAGAAAATCCCGAATTGGGCAGCGATATTCGCCCGCTTTTGGGTTTAGATGACGTGATTTTAGATTTGACAGCAACTGCCAACCGTGCTGACGCTTTGAGCATGGTGGGTGTAGCGCGGGAAGTGGCAGCGCTGACTGGGGCAAGTTTGAGAATTCCCGCAGCGAATGGTGTGGCGATTGACGGCAAAGAAAGTCCTGCTTTGGCAGTAGAAATATCGGAACCGCAGGGATGCCCGATTTACATCGGCACGGCAATTGAAGGTGTGAAAATTGCTGCTTCTCCAGCTTGGTTGCAGCAGCGGTTGCAGGCGGCGGGAGTGCGGCCGATTAATAATGTGGTTGACGTAACTAATTACATTTTATTGGAATGGGGACAACCGCTGCACGCTTTCGATCGCGATCGCCTACAATCTTTCACTGGTACTCAAGATATCAGCATCGGCGTCCGCTTTGCTAAAACAGGGGAATCCTTCAAAACTTTGGACGGACAAAACCGCAATTTGCAAGCTCAAAATCTGTTAATTACTGCTAGCGACAAACCTGTTGCCTTAGCTGGGGTAATGGGCGGAGAAGACACGGAAGTTCACGAAGGTACGCAAAATTTAGTCTTAGAAGCAGCGATTTTTGACCAGGCAACGATTCGCCGTTCTGCGCGCGCTCAAGGCCTGCGGAGCGAGGCATCGATCCGCTACGAACGGGGGGTGAATCAGGCGGCTTTGACGACTGCTTGCAACCGCGCTGTTGCCCTAATTTTGGAGTTGGCTGGAGGCGCTGCGACGGTGCAAAAAACGGCGAGTTCCGGCGAGGATTTGAGTTTTTCGCGATCGCTCGAATTGCGTTTAGACCGAGTAAATCTGGTTTTGGGGCAGTTGAAAAGAGGACAAACTGGCGGTTCTAAATATCTGGAACCCGAAGAGGTAAAAAATATTTTCACAGCCTTGGGATGCGAAGTTGTTCCGACTGAAAAAGAACGGGTTTGGAATGTGACTGTGCCTCCTTACCGTTACCGGGATTTAGAAAGGGAAATCGATTTAATTGAAGAAGTTGCCAGACTCCACGGTTATGACAATTTCTGCGATACTTTGCCTAGCAAAACGGAACCCGGTTATTTGTCAGCGGAATATGCGGCAATTCGGAATGTGCGATCGGCTTTTCGGGCGGCAGGTTTGACCGAGTTGATGCACTATTCTTTGGTGAAAACTGAGGGAGAAAATCAGGTTGTGCTGGCGAATCCGCTGTTTGTGGAGTATTCGGCTTTGCGGACAGAAATGCTCTCGGGTTTGATTGATGCTTTCCAGTACAATTTGGAACAGGGAAATGGCGCACTAAACGGTTTTGAAGTCGGCCGCATTTTCTGGAAAGATGGGGATGCAATGAAGGAAGCCGATGCAGTAGCGGGGATTATCGGCGGCGATCCGACTGTGTGGAAATGGCAGCAGGGAGGGCGCGATCGACCTTTGAGTTGGTTTGAGGCCAAGGGGGTTTTGGAAAGCGCGTTTCAGGAGTTGGGTTTGTCGGTGGAATATCAAAGCGATTCCTCTAATACACGCTTGCATCCTGGCCGCACGGCTGCGTTATCGTTAAACGGGAAACATTTAGGGGTTTTTGGACAGTTGCACCCGCAATTGCAGCAAGAAAAGGATTTGCCTGAGCAGGTTTACGTGTTTCAATTAGATTTGGCGGTGCTGTTGGGTGAGTTAGGGCGATCGAGCAACTTAACTCGCAAATTCGCGGGTTATTCGAGTTTCCCCGCTTCTGACAGAGACATTGCATTTTTCGCACCGGTTGAAGTTCCGGTTGTAGATATGCAGAGTGCGATGAAAAAGGCGGCGGGTAGTTTGCTGGATTCGGTGGAACTGTTTGACGAATATCGAGGCGACAACGTGCCGGCGGGACAGCGGAGTTTGGCTTTTCGGTTAGTTTACCGCGCGGGCGATCGAACTTTGAGCGAAACCGATGTCGAACCAGCCCAACAAAAAGTTCGCGATGTCCTAGTTGAGAAATTCGGCGTTAGTTTGAGAAGCTAATTGTAGGGGCGGTGCTAAAAGTGCCGGCCCTCTCTCGACTTCTTACACGCAAAGACTAAGAAACCGGGTTTCTTCCAAGATGTACCGCCATCAACCAACTATTAACAGAGAAACCCGGTTTCTGCGGCCAAGCGAGTCCTAAATTTGTTGAACAAGTTAATAACTTAACGGCCGCAACATCTCCCGCACAAAAAAAGAACTATCAGGAAACCGCAGAAGAGAAATACTATCACCATCCGCAAGAACTACCCGACTTTGATAACCATCCTGACTCGGTTCTCGAAAAACGTGGAGTTGCCGATTATTCACATCCAAAACCCAATAATCAGTAATTCCCGACTCAGCATAAATTTTCGCTTTAATCCCGCAATCCGTTCTCAGCGTAGTATCCGCAACTTCAATAATCAGATAAATTTCTGAAGGAATTGGATGGTGGTCTTCATAGTAAAGTGGATCTGGTATAACTACAGAAATATCCGGTTCAGGTTGCGAGTAATTATTCATCCGAACCGGGTCTTGCAGCCGCACAAAAATCTGTTCTCCTAAACGGTTATCCAGTAATACCTTCGTGCGCGCAATCGCCGCACCGTGAGCCGTTCCCTTTGCTGCCATCTTTACTATCTGTCCTGCTAGTAATTCCACCCGTTCATCTTCGTCAAAAATACCAATTTCCGTCATCCGGTCATATTCTTCAACTGTCAGCAGACGAATGTCTAATAAAGTCATAGTAACCTCCTTCTCTCTAACAAACCTCTCTCTTCTTCCCTCTCTTCCTCAGCGACCTCTGCGCCCTCTGCGGTTAATCAATTTGAGCCTAAAAAAAATCATCAAATCCTGCTACTCTTATTGTACAATTATTTTCAAACAAATTTATCCAAGGTTCAAAACCGTGACCAAGTATGTGATGTGGGGAAGTTACTGCGAAGACGTTCTCGAAAAACGCGCTCCGTTTCGAGACGCTCATTTAGCCGGATTGGCTAAGCAGAAGGAATCGGGTGTGTTAAGTACGATCGGGCCTACAAAAGATTTAACTAAAGTTTTTGCAATTTACGAAGCGGAAGATGAGGCGGCTGTTCGACAATTAGTTGAAGCCGATCCTTATTGGATAAATGGGGTTTGGACTGAGTACGATGTGAAAGAGTGGATTCAAGCTTTTTGAAGGGATATAGAACTTAGGAATTATTTGGTAAGTCGGCACAGAACGTACTCCACTTGACTAATAAATCAATGTCTGCTATCATAGCTGAATTGCATAAGTTGTCAAGCGGTGCGAGGAGGTTGCAGAGTGAATACCCTAAGAACGGTAGAGGGGGATTTAGTTGGGGTTGACTGTGGCGACTTATTGGAAAAGATTCTAGAAGTTTTAGAGAAGCGGCAGACTCAGAACCCTTTTAGCATACATGGTAATGGCGATCGCCTGCTCATCGACATTGACACCATAGCCGAAGAAGTCGTAGGTTTGCGGGTAGAAAATCCTTTAGGTGCTTCCGAGCGCAGTGTTCGTACTGCCACAGTCAATTTTACTCCAGGTTTCAAAGAACGTTTTCCTGGTCAAATTACACAGATTAAAAAGAGTTTGCAAGCTTTGCTGGATTCGGCAATTAAGCAACATAATCAACAGCTTGATATCGAACAGTTTGTGGCTCGCTTAATTACAGATTTGCCGAAACTAAAGAGTCCCTCTGCCAAGTTAGACTTTAGTTATCCCTTTGGAAAATATTCAGGGTTGCAAAAGCAGCGGTTGAGTCTTCACAACAATCCTAATAACAAGGAACTGCTGAAATTTCACAAACTAACTATCACCGTTGGAAACACGGGCACGTTCAACACCGAACTAAAGCAAGGATTAGAAAATTATATCAAATCTAAGTTTGCTAGCGCTAGTGAGAGCGAGCGCGAAGATTTAAATTATATTCTTAAAGACTTAGAGGAAGACTCTAAATCAGACTTTTATAAGCTCAAAGAAATTGTAGATACAGAAACAATCGGCCAACTCAAAAAACAGGCACAGATATGTTATTTAGAATTTCTCCAAGACAACGTTAGCACAAGCAATGGCGCGTCCAATAATGAGGGGATAATCTATTTACAAGACCTAATCCGGCGTCTCAAGCTCATTGATAAATATATCAGCAGTCTTGAAAAAGGCGACGGTCATTACTCGGTCAACTATGCGGGCATCGACTTGAATTACCGAGATGCTTTTGCTCGTGCTGAAGCATTCGATATGCTGCCGATTATTCCCAAAATAGAAGGATATTTAGGAGAAACCAAAGACGAAAAAAAGGGAGATATCCAATTTATTTTTGGGCTCAAACTCAAGTTTAATAACCCTGTTCAGGCCTATGGCGGTAAAACAGTTTTTGAGTATTATCTCAATCTGCTCGACCCGGAAAGTGAGGAACACAAAGCTGAACTTGCTGACCCTGCAAGAAAAGATATTTTCGCCAGAAAGCTATTGAAGTTAGTATTTTTGTACTACTTTGTTTTTGCCGGAAAAGACCCGTCCTCGGAGGGTTATACAGTTAACTCAGACTTAGGATACGATCCGATTCCAGTATTTGAAGAAAACGTACTAAAAACTTTCAACGGGTCTGATGAAGTAGCAAAACACAAACTTTTGCGAGGTATCAAAAGAGGTTTTGAACAATATAATATTGCCTCTAAAATAGACACGCTCAAAAATTCCCTGCAAAAACTTCTAAAACAAAAGAATTTACCGAAAGAATTTCCGCTCCACATTTCGGTAAAAAGCAGCATTTTAGAGGATAGTATTACAAATATTTCTACAAACTCTACATTTTTTAAGCCTGTTCTGCGAACCAAGCCGAAAGAAGTATTAAAATATATAGGTATTGGTCAAGCAAATGCTGCTCAAAATTCACTCTGTACTCTGACAGCTCAAATTGCAATCAGTGATGTTCATTATTTTTCTACTGATGACTTACAAAGCTTTAGTATGGAGTATGATATCACAGGTGTTAAAGCTCTGCCAGTGCTGCTAAGACCAAATGAGCAGCAGTGTAAGACAGTATACAATCGGTTTTATCAACAGCGCAAGCTAGTCGAATTTACCTACAGTTTAGCTAGTAATAAATGGGATGATAAAAAAACTTTTGTGTATCGATTTACGTTCGATTTACTTGCATATACTTGCCTCAAGCTACTTTTGCCAAACCAAAGTAGATTATTTATTCCCATACTGCGACTGCAACTGAGTAACCAACAGTCTGATTCGCCCGTAGAAGAGTTTATGCGTTCTTTATCTAAAAGGTTGTCGCATTTACTAAATGAGGAACATCGTTCTAATTCTCAGGGTGTTGATATCAGGAATATAGAATACAAAGCTGCCAATGTGATGAGTTCTCTGTATTCTGTGCTGCCTAAAAAGTTTACCTTTGACAACGAGTCAGACTCTCCTAAAGAACTGGATAAACTCGCTATAGTTATAGTTTCCAGTCGGGAAAGCGATGCTAAGTGGAATAGCGAGCACAAGCTGTCGAATTTGCAGGGAGAAATTGTGGGAGCGAGGCGTCAAAAGGATGGTTCTGTGAGGCTACAATTGCTCAAAACATTCTCTGAAACCTACGAACACGAACAGATGTTTAAAGAACCTACAGTTGTGCGGGATCAAATAGGGGAAGTTTACGAATTGGGATTCAGGCACTTTCTTTATATTGCCAAAGCTCCCTATTCTAGTACCTTGCACATGACTCAAAAAGAAGATGCTTTATTCTTCATGTCGAAAGATGTGATTAAATATTTTAAGGATTTTAAGGAAAATTGTAAAGATATCAAAATTTATCCGATGTTTTTTGATAAATACTATGCGGTCAAGCTATCAGAAACATTGGGAGTAAATTCTTTGTACATTCAGGATACGCTGGAATTGACAGCTCTAGTCAAAGATCCTAGCAAGCGCTCAGTTGTATTTTTTAACCTGTTTAACGGACTGATAGTAGGTTCAGAGGCAGAACGCAACTATAGGGGTGTAATTTCCTATGCTACTTTGTTAAATATCTATAAAGATATACTAGATGATGAACATATTCATCAGGGATTAATTTCTAATACTCAACTCAAAAATGACATTTTGCAGTATTTGACTTTGTTCCACTTTTCGAGATACGAAAAAGAAAGTGGTAGAACTGGTAAAATCAGTTTTAAACTAGACCCTTATGAAAACCTGATTGGAGATCAATCAGTAGGCACGCTATCTTTGTACAAGCATATGGGAGGAAATGCGGAGTTTAATGCCTTGGCGTTTTTAACCAAAGTTAAAGAAGTATTAAATACACCGGAAGGAGGCACACAGTCATGAAATCTAAGATAGCAGAAGATTTAGGGCGTTTGTTTGAACTAGGGTTTAATATTGGGATTATTGCCTGCATTAAAGAGAAGAAAATTAAGCATAATTTTGACAACTTATACCTTCAGGAATTGCAGCAGTTAAGCTTTCCGAAGATGCTGAGAAAAATTACCGATAAAATAATCAGTCCCTTGGAAAGGAAGATGGCTGAAAAGTGGAGCGTATTTTTCTTACAAAAAGGTTTTATATCAGGTTTAAACTTTTTTAGAGAGTACCTGGAATCTACAGGTTGGAACGAGCCAAACAAACTGCGACATCTGGAAATTTTGTATTACCAGTGCTGTTTTTGCGATGAGAGCAGTATTGGCACTTACACTAAAGGTGAGGAACAGTGGTTTGGAGAAGTTTTATCTCAATTTGACCCGAGTGAAAATATTTCTCAGTATATTAGACGTTACAAACAGAAAGGCGAGTTTCTGAGAGCGGATACTCTAATATTGCTGCGATATCGCCAGAAGCACTTTAGGATTCTTTGTGTAGACTTGTCTGTGTTTTCGATTAGGACATCTGAGGATGTTACAAATCTGGACTACTTAGAGATTATCAGGCGTTCGTTGGGACGAGATATTAATTACTTGCGATCGAAAAGCGTGTTTTCTCAACTTCGCATAGATACTGAAAGTTGTAAAGTCGAGTTTTCAGAAGGCTTGAAGACTTACTTTACTGCTTTTAAGTATGATGACAAGGAGAGTGCTAAGTTAATTCAGGCTGGCGGCTACGCTCATAGTTTTTATGAATTTCTCCGAGAGACGGGGATACTTGCTGACGATTCGCAGGTGATATTTAATGCGGTGGGATATACAGATCGCGGAATTAGTGCTATGTCTGTCTGTCCCGAAAATTTAGATGTTTTGAAAACTTGTCGTCTGATTTACAAGCATGATTTAAAGGATGAAGAGATAAACGATGCTCGCAGGAAAGTTCTAAATAAAATCAAGCGGAGTGCTTACCACAGTTTCGCTCGCGGTCAAGAGTTTGTTGACGATCTGTTAGCAATTTCAGCAGACAAAATAAATGTTGTGCGTCATAGAGAGCAACTTGAGGATTTTTTCAACTCGGTGGGAATTGTACCGGATGAATTGATGCAGCAGTTAGGATTGAGCGGCACTGTGAAACTGCGGGATGCTCATGCTCAACTCATAGAAAAAGCCCTAGAATCTGCCGCTACTTATATCTTTTTGACTGGCAATCCCGGTATTGGCAAGACAACTGCGATCGCCAATTTTCTCAAAAATCACATGGACGATGGATTTCTCTTCTTTTATGTCAGCCCCCGGAAGCAAGTAAATCTAGATATCATCGACAATTTTAAAAAAGCAGGTACTGACTGTTTGTGCGATGACAAACTATTCGCCATCAATACTCATAGCGACCTAATTAAAGATAGCGACGGTCAATATACTGTGCAGTATCTCTCAAATCAGCATCAAGAAAATTTTAGATTGCAGGCTGTTCAGTTTGAAGATAGGAGACAAAATGAGCGTCAAGGTAGGCGATCGGACCGACTCAACAGGCAAACAGAAAATGTTATTAAAGATACTGGACTGAAAACTAAGGGCGTACTCAACAGCATTTGTGAAGCCATCTCTACCCTGATAAATGGTGGACATTCAAACAACATTGTCGCTACTGTTTCCATCCAATCTTTAAAGAAAACGGATGCAGGCGACACCTTAAAACATTTTGAAAAAATTTTTAGGAATGCTTACATCGAAAGCGAAAATTTAGTTCTTTCCGATCGCATGAAAGATATATCTAGTCGCCTTAAGCATTTGTTTATCATGATAGATGAAATTACAGGAGATGAGGGAGGAGTAGAGTTTTTAAACGGCATAAACGATATTCTAGCCCGGTATGGATTGAGGGAGAATTCGCAACACGGGTTTAACACAAAAGTGATTGTTGCAGATGCTTCTATAGTTGATCCTGCTGTAATTAACCAACACTTGGACGATCCCTCGGCTGAACCTGATAAAATCTATTTTCGCAGGGCTTCAAATCCTGCTTTTCCTCTGTCCGAGGAGGATTTTAAGTTTAAAGGTACTGACGCAACTGTTATCAATGCTAACTCCTATCCTGCCAAAAGTTTAGGTATCACCTATAAAGTTTTTGTCGAGTCTTGTAAGTTTATTGAAGACGCTTTGGTAGAGCGAGATAATAATTTAGTAAACAAAATGCAAGATGAAATCTTAGAGGATATAGAAGCTCTCTTAAAACGCTCTGATGTTGAGCAACTGATAGTCTATATTCAGGACAAACAAAGATTGGGAAAATTAATAGATAAAATTAGAGAGCATCGAGGTCGGTTTCAAAAAGGAACAGATTATATAGAAATACACGTTAACATTGGTGAGGAGGAAAAAGAGTTAATCCAAAAATGCAAAAAAAAGGTGAAAGTAGTGTTTATGACTGCTTCAGGTAGTCGGGGGCTATCTTTTCCCAAGGCTAAACACATTTTGGTTGAAATTCCCCGGTTTGAAATAGAAAAAAACCTGATGGAAGTGATTCAGGTGATTTATAGGGGTCGCGGGGATGATGAGATTGATAATCAGGACAAAGAATTAATTTTCTATTTGGGCGAGCGTTCAGTTTATTTTGAAGACAACCAGGAGATATCTATACAGGAAAGCAAATTGAGTCTTTTAAATATCCTGTTGATTTTGAAAGCATCTATAACGACACGAATTTATGGTTGCGGGCAAATCGGTCAAGATAAATTTATTATAATACCGATCGGTGGCAAGTCTGTGTTAGCGGCTGGTGAAACATTCTCATCCCAAATGAAAAAGTTAATCGATCAGTTGAAGAGCGAACACAGGAGTCACAGGAGCGATCGGCGTTTACAACAAGTCTATAGCAGTCTAGAAGATTTGCTGGGTCAAGCTGATTTTGAATTGAGAGATAATGTTGACTCCAGCGGTAAATCTCAGACTTCATATCTTTCACAGCGCGATTTTTTTAACAGTGAGTTTTCCCAGTTAGTAAGTAAAGGTTTCGAGCAGTTATTGAGCCTTAGCAACCTCGAACTCGGCTACATTAGTGGCGGTTTGTTAGTGGTGCCTATTTCCTCCAAAATCTTAGAGGAAACCTACACGATGTCCCTCGTCAATATCGCCACCCATGCTAACGGTCAACTTTGGCAAAATATGGACGAAATTAGCCGTAGCAGTGCGTATCCAGAGAGTTTGCAATTTGCGATTAAGGATGCTATGGAGTTAGTGAAAAAACTGATGGAGCCTGTTAATAAAAAAACACAGAGATTTGAGGAAAGCAGCCAGCGTAATGACCAGTATTATGCCTTGCCATTGTTTGCATTTATTGCTGGTGAAGTATTCAGAAAATATTTTGCCACCAACCCGGAAGAACCGAAATACCAACATTTTCGAGATATCTTGACTGCATATGTCCGGGCACTATATCCTGTCGGTAATGTTCTGCCTATAGGAGATAAGTATCAAAATTTCCCGTTTGTTGTGTTTAGAAGTTACAGTTTAGAGCAGATGAGGGGAAAAATATTTACAGATAAATATCTTTTAAGTTCCAACGAATTGAACGTGCTCAATTTAATTTTGTCGAAGCAAGTAAACTAGACCTCTTGCAATCTCAAGCTTTCAATTCCTTCAACAATCTGCGTTTATCTGTGTTTATCTGCCTTAAATCTGCGGTTTCTGTATCAATCAAAGACTTATGCAATGCAAGCCTACTGAAACTTGTAGGCTGCGTCAGCTAGCTGTCACCCCGCAGAGAAAATAAAACTCTTCCGACGCACCCTACTTGCTACTTGCTAACTTCAAACGGAGTGGATTTTCCCCCCAAAGCTTCGACGATGGTGCGAGTATTAGCCGACATCATTTTCACATAAGAATCGCCCTCGCTTCCGGGTGCCCCAATCGAATCAGAATAAAGTTGCTGCGCTGCCAATTGCACCCCCGCTTCCTCCGCCACCGTTTTAATCAGTTGCGGGTTAATTGTAGTCTCCGCAAAAATAGCAGGCACTCCCGCAGCTTTCACCGCTTCTACTAACTTTTGCACCGTTTGAGCGCTCGGCTGTTCCTCCGTACTAATCCCGATCAAACTGTCAGCAATTCCCAATCCGTAAATCCGGCTGTAATATTGAAAAGCATCGTGAGTTGTTACTAATTTGCGCTGGTTTTCGGGAATTGTTTTAATCTCTTGTTCGATCCAAATATCCAAACGTTTTAACTCTTCAGTAAGTTTCACAGCATTCTGCGTAAACTTCTCCCGATTTTCCGGCGACAGTTCGATTAGCGCATCCCGAATTGCTTCCACCATTTGAACTACATTTTCCACATTTCCCCAAACGTGCGGATCGGGTACGGTATTGCCTTCTTTATTCAGTAGCAAAGGCTTGACAACTTCCCCTACTGCTAATTTCCGCGCCTTAATTCCGGCGGCATTCATCATCCTAATTAATCCCGGTTCCAAATTGTAACCGTTATACAAAATTAAGTTAGCTTGTTCTAAAGCTTGAGAATCTTTTGGCACCGGTTCGTAAACGTGAGGATCGGTTCCCGGCTGCAAAATTCCTGTTAGCTGAATTTCGCCACCCGCTACTCGATCGGTCAAATCCTCAATAATTGTGCTAGTAGCAACTACCTTGGGTTTAGCATCTGCCTGTGGAGAGAGGCGATCGCCCTGGGTTTGAGCGCAACTAAATAAACCCACAGTCAAAACGCCGCAGGCAATAGTTCTAATCCACAATACTGTGGACTTGTTCAATCCAGGGTGGGAGGTTTCAATCCCCGACTCACGGCTAAACTCTCTTTTATAGGATTGCTTCACAATTGCCGTCGCTTTTAATTCACATCTGACACCATTCTCAATCACCCTTGTCTGGGCGGGCAGGATGCCCACCCCACAAGAAAACTCACTCTTTGTGGAACAGGCATCTTGCCTGTTATTGAGAATGTTGTCAGATATGAGTTTTAACCGACTTGAGATTTTCGCCGTCAAACCTATGGTTTCAGGGGTTTCGAGCTTGCACTGTCCCATTATCTACCTCTCGTGCGTTCCAGATTATTCCTATTTACCGATGATTTCATATTCTTTTCATTTTTACAGTAAACTTAATAAAAAGGATATAGAGTCACCGCAATGAATACCGCCGCCTTCCCCAACGAGAATCCTTGGTCTAAAATGGTTTGCCACCTCAAAGACAGCGCTACCGACACTGAAATTATCGCTGTTAAGCACTTAGCAGTAAACTACCGCACGGTAGAGGCACTCAGAGATATCAATCTTTCCGTCAAACCGGGAAGGCTGACGGGTATTATTGGGCCCAACGGTGCCGGCAAAAGCACGCTGATCAAAGCAATGTTGGGCTTAATTCCGGCAGTTCGCGGCACTGTTACCTGGGGCGAAGAAGCGATCGCCGATCGACTCGAAACAGTAGCCTACGTGCCCCAGCGATCGCAAATTGACTGGAACTATCCCGCCACCGTTTGGGATGTCGTGATGATGGGAAGAGTCAGAAAAGCCGGATGGTTTCGTCGCTTCTCGGCAGCTAGCCGCCGCACTGCCGCCGATGCCTTAGAAAGAGTAGGCATGAGTGCTTACAAAGATCGACCGATCGGACAACTTTCCGGCGGACAGCAACAGCGAGTATTTTTAGCTAGAGCCTTAGCCCAAGAAGCCGCTATTTTCTGCTTTGACGAGCCGTTTGTGGGAGTTGACCAAAAAACTCAAAATATCATTTTCGAGATATTCCACCAGCTAGCAAATGCCGGGAAAATCGTCTTAGTAGTCAACCACGACTTAGGCGAATCAATCACCAATTTTGACGATTTGATTTTGCTCAATACAGAATTGATTGCCGCTGGTTCCCGCCAAGAAGTGCTAACACAAGAAAACCTTTACCGCGCCTACGGCGGACAAGTAATGTTCTTTGCCGGACAAGCCGCTTAATTAGCCAGCAGTCATTAATCTACGAGTTACGTTTTTGAACTCAGTTTCTTGGGTAATATTGGGTTTGGCAACGATTAATCTCCCCTTAAACCGGGTTGCTTTGGTTGTTAGTCATTAGTTAACTGTGATGTTATAAATTTTATGCTACAAACCTTAATTGAGCCGTTGCAGTACGGATTCATGCAGCGATCGCTCATAATTGCCATTCTCGTCGGTATCGTCTGCGCGATCGTCGGCAGCTACCTAATGGTACAGCGGCTGGCATTGCTCGGAGACGCCATCAGCCACTCGGTTTTGCCCGGATTGGCGATCGCATTTATCCTCGGAGCAAATATTTTTATCGGCGCGTTCATTGCTGGAGTTTTGAGTACAGTCATCATAGCTTGGATCAAAGCTCGATCGACAATCAAAGAAGACGCGGCAATGGGCATCGTATTTTCCGCATTTTTCGCCCTCGGAATCACTTTAATTACGATCGTCCAAAAAGACAACAAAATCGACCTCAACCACTTTCTGTTTGGCAATATCCTCGGGGTTACGGCTGAAGATGCGATCGACACAGCCGTCATAGTCGCCGTAGTCTTATTAGTTGTAGTAATCTTTTACAAAGAACTGCTATTCTACACATTCGATCCATTAGGAGCCCAAGCCACAGGTTTGCCAGTAAACCTGCTCAACTTCGGATTGATGGTACTAATCGCCCTCACCATAGTTGCCAGCCTCAAAGCCGTTGGCGTAGTGCTAGTCTTGTCCCTATTAATTACACCCGCAAGTACGGCCTATCTCCTAGTCACTCGCCTGCACCAAGTAATGATTTTAGGCGCAATAATCGGAGTGATTTCCAGCATTAGCGGAATGTATCTCAGCTACTTTTATAACTTGCCATCCGGCCCCGCAATAGTTTTAGTTGCATCGGGATTCTTTGTGCTATCATTACTGTTCAGTCCGACTCAAGGAATCCTCACCCAGCCCCGCACACACTCCGGTCAAATTCCTCCAATCTGGCGGGAATTAAAAAATTTAACTAAAGGTCGATAACAACTAACTTTGTGTTAACGATTCAGCCCCGCCCCTCCAATTTTCAATAACAATCTGCGTTAATCCCCGTGCATCTGCGGTTCAAAAAAGCCTCTCGAATTAATCCGCGTAACTGTGAATCGCCGACATCATTCCGATGTTGTCAAAAGGTTTTTTTGTTTGAGTGCGAGAAAGCAAAAATGGGAGGCTGTCGCAGCGGGCGATCGCAACTGCGAACAATTGCTCAAAAAAACTGTACAATAACAAAAGTTAAATTTTCACGCAAACAGCTCTACTAAGTTAAAAAAACATGACAGTCAAAGTAGGAGACACCGCACCCGATTTTACCTTACCCTCTCAAACTGGCACATCAGTCAGCCTCAAAGATTTTAAAGGTAAAAAAAACGTCATAGTTTACTTTTACCCCAAAGACGACACACCCGGATGCACAACCCAAGCTTGCGCCTTTCGAGATAGCTACGAAGTCTTCAAAGACGCAGGTGCAGAAGTTATAGGAATTAGCGAAGATTCGCAACAATCGCACCAGCAATTTTCGGCAAAATACCAGCTACCCTTTACACTGCTGAGCGATACTGGCAACAAAGTGCGGCAATTATACGGCGTTCCAGCTACCCTGTGGATTATGCCCGGTAGAGTAACTTATGTCATTGACAAAGAAGGCATTGTCAAGCATATTTTTGACTCCATCTTAGACTTCAAAGCACACGTTTCAGAAGCACTCAAAACTTTAGAAACCATCAAAAGTTAGATGGATTGGCTTAAATATAGTGTTGGTAGTGAGGACGAAAGTCCTCATCCCTCATTGTCTAAAAAACCAAGAAAAAACTAAATTCCTGACTGCGAACTAAGAGTTTTTAGTGAGGAAGAAAGTTCTGAGACTAGAGGTTTTCCCGTACCCAATTTTTAAAAGCTTGAATAGCGTGGGTTCTACCAGCAACTTGACTCTGCTGAGTGTACTGATTCACCAGTTCGACGATCGGGATATTGCGGAAAGTGGGACTCACATCAGACTCAATATATTGTTCGGCTTGCAAGACGTTGATTTGTAGCCCTCGCCGTGCGTACCGCCAAAGTTCCGGCACTCCTAGAATTTGATAATTATCCAACTGCGTGCGCGAGGTAAGATCAATTTCTATAGCTAAGTCTGGGGGCGGATCAACACTCATATCGAGGCGATTTTTACCGATAACGGCTGCTTGATTTTGAATGTAAAAACAGGTATCCGGTTCGACAGCCTGACTCATGCGTTCATTTTTCAACGTTGTCGAACCTAACGACTCAAATGCTATTTGTCGTGTTTCCAACAAAATTTTTACCATGTCGCCAATAATTTCTTTGGCTTTTTCATGTTCGGGTAGAGGAACCATAATTTCTAACCGTCCGTTACTATAGGAAAGTCGGGAAGCACGACGTTCTCCCAATTCCGCCAAAATACTTTCAAATTGTTGCCAGTTAACATCCTCAACCAGTAATTGCTGACCCGGTTGAATATTCAATTGTCTTAACTCCAATAGCATAATTTTTCATCCATTTTCTCTAGGAAATATCGCCCAAGTCCTGACTACGAATCATTATCTTAAAAAACCAAGAAAGGACTAAAGTCCTTACTAAAAACTCGTGGTTCGTAGTAAGGACTTTAGTCCTTTTTTGCTAACGGCTTGCAGCCATTAACAATTAGCACTCAGCAATTATCTAGCTTTTCGCAACACTCGATTTTTCAGATGTAGCGCTTTCGGCAGTTTTGCCATTTTTGCTATTACCGTTACCGTTGCTGTGGCGGGGTTGGATAACTCCATAGCCACCGTGAGTCTTTCGTTCGTAGAGTACGTTAATTTCGCCTGTTTCCGCATTACGGAACATATAGAAATCGTGATCGATAATCTGCAATTGTTCCAAAGCTTCTTGCACCGTCATTGGAGGCATAGCAAAATACTTAGTCCGTACAACCTCAGCAGGAAGTTCGGGAGTTCGATCGCCAATCAGATCCGCTACTACAGGATGTTCCTCAACTACCGTAACCGTTTTGGCACTACTCTGGGTCTTGTTGTCGTGACGTTTTTCCTTAAATTTCCGCAGTTGACGAGCTATCTTGTCGGCAACCAAATCTATGCTGGCATACAGGCTTTCCGTGCTTTCCTCAGCCCGAATAACGCTGCCGTTAGCATAAATTGTCACCTCAGCAGTCTGCTTAGGATTGATCCTGGGGTTACGAGCCACCGATAGATGTATGTCCACTTCTGTCGTCAAAGTTTGAAAATGGCTAACTGCCTTTTCCACCTTTTGATTGACGTACTCGCGAATCGCATCGGTGATTTCTATATTTTTACCCTGGATAACAAGCTTCATAGAGCTCCCTCCCTTCTGTAACTTGGGTATATTTTATACAGTAGCACTATGTATTCTGGAAAACACTTATCTTCCAAATCTTTTATTATATGTTGACAATTCTTGATTTAAGCTAGGCCAATATTCCGTAAAAATACTATTGATTTTTTGCATGGTTTCTCCTCTCATCCCTCAACAACTAAATGCACAACCCTGCTTGCTCCTCAATTGGGGACAAGTTCCCTACTCCCAAGCTTGGGAAATCCAGCAAAAACTCGTGCAAGAACGCCGCGACAAGCCAGATTTGCCCGATGTGCTGATTTTGCTGGAACATCCGCCGGTGTACACTTTGGGACAGGGCGCAAAGTTGGAATTTCTGAAATTTGACAGCGAAACTCAGCCGGAATTGCACCGAGTTGAACGGGGTGGTGAGGTGACTTACCACTGTCCGGGACAATTGGTGGGGTATCCGATTTTAAATTTGCGCCGTCACCAACAAGATTTGCACTGGTATTTGCGGCAGTTGGAGGAAGTGCTGCTGGGGGTGTTGGAAGTTTGCGGGTTGAAGGGTTCGCGGGTTCCCGGTATGACTGGGGTTTGGGTGGATGGGTGCAAGGTAGGTGCGATCGGCATTAAAGTCAGCCGCTGGATTACGATGCACGGTTTTGCTTTAAATGTTTGTCCCGATCTCGCAGGCTTTGGGCAAATTGTACCTTGTGGGATTCCCGATCGACCTGTTGGCAGTTTAGAGCAGTTTATCCCCGGAATTGAGGTCGATCAAGTGCGATCGCTCGTTATCGCTGAGTTTTCTCGCGTTTTTGCAGTGGAAATTGTGCGATCAAAGGTGTAGGGTGCGTCGCTGTCAACCTTACTGCTAACGATCGCAGTCGGTTTTTTTTTAAGTGCGCTCGGGATTGTCCTCCTCATACACCATTAAATCTCCCGGTTGGCAGTTTAGTGCTTTGCACAAAGCATCAAGAGTTGTTTCATCAATTCTTGTCAGCCGGCGGCGGGTTTTGATTTTAGAAACAGATGTTGGGTGCATCCCAACTCTAGCCGCCAATTCTTTATTGCTGATATTGCGATCGGCCATCACAACTGCCAATTTCCAACGGATCACTGCGGGTGCTCAACTACTAGCCAGGACTTTGCAAGGTGATGTTAGCATCCTGCAACCTTCACTAACACTTGTTTTGCCTTATCGGCAATACTTTTTGTCGTATCGCTTGACTGGCAGCAGCAAATGAACTATGCTGAGGATGTACAAACGGAAAAGCGATCGCCCCTTTGCCTCGAAAACTCAAGGGTGATCGCTATCCGACTATTTTGTAGTTAAAACTCACGATATCACAGCCAAAGTCAGTTCCCGAACTCCTGCGCGAAGAAATTCCCGACGCACCCATCGGAAAGCAACCGATCCGATTGTTGATTTGCGGGATTCCCAAAGGAGTGGAAAGCATCATCAATCTGCTGCACGTTTTGGGTTTTGCAGAAGTTGGTGAATGGAGTCCGCCTTTACCATCCCCGATCGCAGGTGAAGTAATGCGGATTTTGACTCGTTACTGGAAATAATAATTTTTCAGGGCGATCGCCCTTTATTGAGCAAAGTGCGATCGCTCTTAAATTATCAAAAATATCAGGCTTGATTCTCCACCCACTCAATTAAAAACTCCAGACTTAAGATGCTAAATATCGAATCGAATTAGCGCGGCGGTGTTTGCGAGACTTGGGGGTATCAAAGAGATAATTTTAACTGTCTGTACTTACTGACTTAAGAATTGAGAGTAATTGGTGTATAATGCGCGATCGCGGGCTTCTATAACCTCAGACAGAAGGAAGACCGATGCAAAAATACGTCCTAAGAGTTTTGCGATCGCCCCTAGCATCAGGTAAGCTTCTTGTTAATTATTGCGCTCAGTTCAGGAGAAAAAATTTATGCCAGATATGTCCGGTCAAGACCCCTCGGAAATTAAAATGGCGACGGTTGATGAAGAAGAAAAAGGCGCAACGTTTAGCGGTACGGTCATCCTTGCTATCGATGCCGAGGAGGGTGGGGAAGTCGTTTTCTTCAGAGACTTTTTGATTGAACATTATAAAGGCGAACTTACCGCTTATCTGGCAACAGATGGCAATATAACGAAAAGTATTGATTTAGGCGAACTTAAGCATAAAAGCGGCAGCTTTAAGCTGCCAATTCCGCTGGGGACGGATACATCACCCTACAATACAGTCGTGCTTCGCGACGAAAAAAGCAAGAAAAAAGTTGTGACGATCGAGCTGTAAAATTTGCAACTTAGCTCGTAGTTCAGCCAAATTCGTTAACGCAGCCCTCGAAAAGGAGCGCCCTTTTTTTCCTGAAGTACGCGCGTGCGAAGCTATCCCGTAGGGAATCGCTCTTAAATTAAGGTGCGTCACCTTCGATCGAACGGCGAAGTTTTGCGATCGCTCGTAAAGTGATGCACCCTAATTTTTAAAACGGAATCGGATCGTAATCGGGATTTTCCGGTTCGTTAGACGAACCCGACGGGCGATCGGACTCAGAATTAGAAGACTGATGCGAGTTCCAATCCGAACTAGACGTGCGGTTAGCGCCACCTGGAGCGCTGTTAGAACTGCGCTTGTGCGAGCCTAAAGGAACTACATTGCTCGGCACATTAGCCGGGGCGCTGTCGCGAATTTGAGCAGGTTCCGGGGCGGTTCTAGTTGGGGGAGCCGAACTCATTGCATCTGCGCCGACACTGTAAATCCTTTGAGCTGTCAGTTCAGCGCGCTTTTCTTTAATACCATCTCTTTCGATCGTATTCATGCTCAGTCGCCCCTCAATAATCACGCGATCGCCCTCGTGATACTTCTCGTGAATTTCTTGAGCAAAATTTCCCCATCCTATCACTTTCAAATGTTCGGGCGGATCTTCGGGTTTTGGGCCGGGAAACTGCACCAACATCTCAGCGATTTGAAGTTGATTGTCAGGAGTATAACGGAGTTGCGGTTGTTGAATTATTTCCGCCATCAAAATGCAGCTATTCATCTGTTATCTGTGTGTGCGTAATTGGGAATTGGATATTGAAGGAAGAAGGAAGAAGGAAGAAGGAAGAAGGAAAAAATAGCTATCCGTGTACCGATGACTTGGGCGTCTTGCTTTGGGGAATTGCCAATTGCCAATTGGTAATTGGTAATTACTGATTTTTCTGCGCCCCATCGCTATTAGTTGTCACCGATTACGGATTACACGTTACCAAATTTATCTTGGAGAACCGCCGCCTCGGCTTGACTGACAAAATCGTGAACGAGGGCGCGGTACTCCTTCAACGTTTCAGATACCCAATCTCGATCCTCACTGTTGGCGAAGATATGAACCGTCGGTTCACTAGCATCGGGTAAAACTAATACCCAATTGTCGTCGCTGTAGTTAAAAATCTTCACTCCATCTAATAATTCTAAACGATCGGGCGAATGAGTTTCTACTAAATGTCGCATCAGCGAACCCTTGATAGTCCAAGGACAGCGGACGCTGTAACTGCGGTGGGTGATGCGGGGAAGTTCCGCCTTGATCTGTCCGAGCGATCGCTCCTGAATCGTCATCATTTCTATCACTTTAGCAATGCAGAACATTCCGTCAAATCCGGGATGCAACTGCGGGAAAATAAAACCCATAAGGCCGCTGCCGCCCAAAACCACATTTGGGTTCCTGTTAGCGGCTTCCATCAAAGCAGTTGGGTTCGCCTTCGTGCGGATTACCTTGCTTTGATAGCGTCGGGCGATCGCCTCCACCGCAGAAGACGCATGCACCGGCACTACTACTGTACCTTTAGGATGAGAAGTCAGCATCAAATTTACCATCAACGCCGTCAGCATTTCCCCACGAATCGCTATCCCAGACTCATCTACCAAAATTAGCTGTTCGCCGTTAGCCGATACCTGCACTCCAAAATTAGCGCTGAGTGCTTTCACCACCCGGCCAAGTTGGTCGAGCAAATATTCCCGTTCCCCGTTGCTTAGAGAAGTCTGCTTGAGACTAGCATTGAGAACCACCGCATCGCAGCCGAACTTGGCGAGCATTTGGGGCAGAATTGCTCCAGAAACCGCGTAAACGTAATCGATTACCACCTTAGAATTGCTGTAGCGTATTGCCTCAACATTCATCTGCCGCTCAAAAATGCGGTTGTAAACATCGAGAGCTTGGTTAAAGTACGTCATCTCTCCAATTTCTGGAATTAGAGCTCGCCGCAAATCTTCCTTAAAATAAGCCCCCTCGATTTTTTTCTCAGCTCCTTTTGTAATATTGATGCCTTTGATATCGAAGAATTCAATTAAAATGTGGTCGGAGCGATCGGGCGAAATGCGAACGTGAATGCCGCCAGCAATCGACAGCGTAGACGAAACCGTGCGCGCGATCGGAATTGCCGTCGATTCCAAATTGATCACATTAATTCCCACCGACATCAAACCCGCAATCAAAGACCTCGAAACCATCCGCGAAATGCTCCGCTGGTCACGAGAAACCGATACCGCAGTCCCAGGTTTCAAAGTCGAGCCATAAGCCGCGCCCAATTTCACTGCAAATTCCGGAGTAACATCCACATTTGCCAGTCCTTGAACCCCACGCTGACCGAACAAATTCCGCTTAGCTTGTTCTCCCCAAATTAAATTTTGATTTAATAGAGCGCCGGATTCAATATTTTTGCTCGGCCAGACGCGCACGCTTGGCCCCACTTGTGCTTCTTCTCCCACAATGGACATTGAACCGACGACAGCACCTTCGAGGACGTGAGCGCGCCTGTCTACGCGGGTGCTCCGGCAAATCACGCAGGCCCTAAGATGGGCGTCTTCACCGACAATTGCTCCGTTCCAGACGATGGGACGTTTGAGGTTTGCGTCCGCCCCGACAGTCACGTTATCTCCGATCACTGTACCGGCATCGATTTTAACCCGGGCTCCTATTCGGCAATTGTTGCCGATCATGGCCGGTACTTCGATGATCGCGCTATCGTCAATAAAAGTATTCTGACCTACCCAAAGTCCCGATCGAACTTCGTTGTAGTAGCTCAAATCCAGTTTGACCTTTCCCCGTAGCGCGTCGTACTGAGATTCCCGGTAAACATCTAGCTGGCCGACATCGCACCAGTAACCCTCGGCGATGTAGCCGTACATCAGCTCGTTTTTTTCCAGTAGCAGGGGAAACAAGTCTTTCGAGAAGTCGCACTCCTGATTTACCGGCAGGTAATCCAAGACTTCGGGTTCTAAAATATAAATGCCGGTATTTATAGTATCGGAGAAAATTTCGCTGCTAGAAGGCTTTTCCAGAAAGCGGCTGATGCGGTAATTTTCCTCTGTAATCACGACCCCGAATTCCATCGGGTTGGGAACGCGAGTTAAAATTAACGTCGCTTTGGATTGCTTGCTGCGGTGAAATTTGATCGCTGCCGTTAAGTCGAAGTCTGTAATGCTGTCACCGCTGATGACCAGAAAAGTTCGATCGAGCAGTTCAGCAATATTTTTGACGCAACCAGCCGTACCCAGCGGTTGGTCTTCCTCCACAGCGTAAGTCATTTGAACGCCAAACTCTGCCCCGTCAGTAAAATATTCGCGCATGACATCAGGAAGGTAGTGCAGCGTGGCAATAATTTCCGTAATCTGATGCCTTTTTAGCAAATTAATAATGTGTTCTGCGATCGGGCGATTCAGAATCGGCACCATCGGTTTGGGCAAATCGCACGTCAGGGGTCTGAGCCTCGTTCCCGATCCCCCAGCCATCAGCACTGCACGCATAAAATCCTCCTTGCTTAAAAAGCTCTCTACCGCTATTGTCCGCTAGAAAAAGTTTGCCTGCTGTAATTCGTCGGCCACCAGCAATCAGTTCTTACTTAAATATCTTCGAGTAGTGACACGTCTGGTAAATCCCGTTCTGCCAGGCCGTCCCCCAACAGCAACCGATTTCAACCGAATTAGAAGTTGCTACATCGCACCAATCCCCCGGTCGAGCTCGGATTTGTAGGGGATGTGATGTTAGGTAATACCAGTTAAAAAAAAGAATGCAACTGTAGGCCCGTGCTCGAAACCCTTCTGTCATCAGTCATTCCCAATTCTTTAATTCTTCAATCGTATAAGTCCTCAGAATCCTCGACTTTTGACAGAAGTCCCTTCTTGCTTGCTCGGTGAAAGCTATTTCGGGGGTGTTATTTTTAAGTTTGTGGCCAGCGGGGATTTTAAAGTCTCTTTCTGAAGGTGGAATTACTACAGCTATCGGTGCGCCTTGGCGTCTGATAAATGATAGATTAAGGGTAGCGCTTTGACTAGCTGACCCAAAATCCTATCCATTGCTTAGGGGTTTTTTTAATGAGTACGTTAATTAGCTTGGCATTGCTGATCGCTTACGGTGGCGGCATTTGGAAATTTTGGAATGGTTTCGATCGCACTAACTTCGATCGAAGTTTTGCAAATCGCCTGAAGCTCTCGCTGCTCTGGCCCGCGTTAATTTTTAATAAGCCTTACCGCCAAAACTTTACAAAAGCTCTCAAAGCTTCTAAAAGGTAATTCAAGAATGTCTAAAAAGTCCGATCGCCCAGTAGCGGGTCAGGAGCAGACTTGGTTTGCTAAAGGAAAATCAGATAGCTGGCAAGTTTTACTGTCGCAAGTCGCTTCTCGATTCGATCGCGAATACCGGGGAGAAGCTTTCGCTTTACCCGAAGAAGTCGAAGCAATGCCGATTTTCCTAGAATCTGTTGCAGGAACTCTCCAAGAAAAAACAGTTTCTCCCTTCTGGAAAATTGCCAAACCTCAAAAAAATCAGCGCTGTTTAGACATTGGCTGCGGAGTCAGCTTTCTGATCTACCCTTGGCGGGATTGGGAGGCATATTTTTACGGTCAAGAAATCAGCAGCGCCGCGCGAGACGCCTTAAACGCTCGCGGCCCTCAGCTCAATTCTAAGCTGTTCAAAGGTGTAGAATGGGCTCCCGCTCACCAGTTAAATTACGAAGAGGCTCAGTTCGATTTATGCCTCGCTACAGGCTTTAGCTGTTACTATCCTATAGACTATTGGAGTATTGTCATGGGAGAAGTAAAGCGGGTAATCAAACCGGGCGGTCATTTTGTTTTTGATGTCCTCAACCCCAATGCTCCTTTAGCCGAAGATTGGGCAATTTTGGAAACTTATCGAGCCGGAGAAGTATTTTTAGAGACAATAGAAGATTGGGAAAAAATGATTAAAGCTGCTGGCGCTAAGGTAGTAAAAAAGCAAAGTGGCGACTTATTTCAAATGTATAAAGTTCAATACAATTGAGAGGTTAAGCTGTCACGCATTTAAATTGTATATTCAGGGCGGGCGGGACGCCCACCCCACAAGACTTGGATTTTTTTTGACAGACAATTTAAAGACTGAACAGCTTAAGGGGAATAGGTAATTAGCTTTGTAGTCAAAACTCCAATCCTCCAAAGCCTGTTCGGGCGGACGAAAAACAACTTCATTCTTAGTGGATAAAGTAGGGTGCGTTAGCAAGTATAAATTAGTTTGAGAAGCAACAAATATTCAAGCTGACGCACCCTACTAACTACTAACTCACAATAGTGAAGCAAGCAGATTGGATATGACCCATTCCCGATTACCTTTTACTGATGCCCAATTAATTTTCGGTAGCCGCCGGAGAAGGCGCAGCTTCCGGCGAGGGTGACGGCGACACTTCGGCAGCAGGAGATGGTGACACTTCCGGGGTCGGAGATGGCGACACTTCGGCAGCAGGAGATGGCGCTGCTTCCGGCGAGGGCGACACTTCTGGGGCCGGAGATGGTGCAGCTTCCGGCTGCGGGGACTCTTCGGCGGCAGGAGAAGGCGCTGCTTCCGGCTGCGGGGACTCTTCGGCGGCAGGAGAAGGCGCTGCTTCCGGCTGCGGGGACTTTTCGGCGGGTTGCGGTTGAGGAGAAGGCGACTGTTCGGCGGCTGGTTTTTGTTCAGGCGAGGGCGACGGTTTAGCAGCAGGCTTGGGTGCCGACGGCGACGGTTGGGCCCCTGGCTGCGGTTTGTTCGACGGGGCCGGCGGCTTCACTTCAGTAGGCGCTGGAGATGGCGGCTGGCCTGTTGGTCTGCTGGGCGCTGTGGGGGCGGGCGCTGGCTGCTGCTGGCCTGGTGGGTTGGGCCTGGTTGGGGTGACAGGAATGCCACTGCAAACTTTTTCGTCGTACTTAAAATCGACAGCCAGTTGGTAAAGCTTGTGCGTGCTGGCTGGTGGAAATGTTAGAGATTCAATACCAGCTATAGCTGCCTTGTCAAGAATCGGATAACCCGTCGCCACAATCATTTTAGGCTTGGCCCGGAGCGACCCTTGGGGTTGGACAACAGCTCCAAATAGTGCTCTTCCTTCGAGTTTGTCCGAGCAAGCTGCTACCGGATAAGCAACATTATTCACGGAAAAAGTCTGCCCCACCGGGAGCAAGTCAGGATAACTTCGAAAGAAGTCGTTAAACAAGGCAAGATATTCATCTCGAATCTTCTTGGCCATAGTTTCTGGATTGCCCCGTAAGTTTGAGTCCGGTTGTCCCGGAGCGGGTCTATTGTTCGGATCGAATGGTTGGCTAGGCCCTATTCCTGGACCAGTTGCTATCATTGGATTCTTTAGCTGAAGAGATTTGCCTGGTAAGTTTAGTGATCGAGCGGTTCCAGAATTCGTTTCACCTGCGTAAGGAGGGCTAGCGATATCATTTGGATCTGAAAGATCGGGTATATTGCGTTGAGCTATGATTCTTTGGAGTGCTTCCGGGTCATATGGATCAAGTCCTGAAAATGCGGGTGGTTCTGTCAGTGGCGGCGATGGTGGCGGTGCCGGGATATTGCGATCGAAATTACCAGGTAAAGGTGGGAAAAGGAAACCGCTGGGAGGTACGGGTGGGACGAAAGTGGGTATTGGCTGGGAGGGAGCTCTGACTGTTGGGGATGGAGTTTTCGGAGGTGGCGGGGCTGTTGGGGCCGTGAAGGGCGGGAGAGGGGAAGGAGGGAGAGGGGAAAAGAATCCAGGAGGCGGCATTCCCGGCGGCATGGCGGGCAAGTTGATGGTATCGGGTGCGGGGGGCAAGGGCGGGGCTAACTTGGGCGCTGGCCGAAGGGGAACTGGTGCGATCGAAAATGGTGTAAATCGCGTATTAGAAGGTTTTGGTGGTATGGTTTGTGGCAGGCGGCCGGCTTCTGCGGGAGTTAGTTCTACTAAGCCGACAGAACCGGGGATATTTTTTGAGGAATTTCCACCATAAAATATGTTTGAGAGCGTCGGCGCGGTTGCTCCGAGGACTCCGTGCAGGCTTACAGAAGCTAGGGCTGCCCACCAAAAAGGCTGGCGCAGCGGTTCGGAAAGGGTGTTTGCTAGGGAGGAAGAGTCAGTCATTTAAATTTTAGATTTTAGATTTTAGATTTTAGATTGGGGGATTGGGGGATTGGTAGATTTTAGATTGGGGGATTGAGTGATTGGGGGATTGGTAATTTATATTGTTGTCGTTGTGATTGAGTGTGAATTCGTTTTAATGAGGAGAGGTTGGGAATTCAAAGGTATAATTTTAGCACGGTCGGTATCGAAATTGCCCGATCAACTTTTATTAATATTTCGCGACCCTCACATCAAGCACTCAAGCGTAGAAACCCGGTTTTTTGCCGGGTTGCACGCTTGTATAGCAGCCGCTAACAGGGTGAGGACGTTGTTAATTGCTCAAACCATTGTTTTTCTTGCCTAATGCCTTTGGCCGAATCCTATACGCGGTTTATCAGATATTGTTGAGAATGGTCAGCGGGCGTCAGGCTGGCCGGACTGGGGCGATATTTAAAAAACAGACTGCACCACTGCTATACCGTCTTTTTCCGGGATCTGGAGCGCCACTAATTCATTAAACACGATCAATCCGTTTGATCGACCCCTGTTTCCAATTCGGTTACACAACCCGATTCATCCGTGGAAGTAATTACTCAATCCAAAATCCCAAATCCCAAATCCCAAATAGATGGATTCACCAGCGATAGCGGTAATTTTTAAAAGGAGCTCCCTCAATGGTGAGCAAGTCGATAGGATAAATTGGAGCGCCGCTTGCCATATATTGAAACATTTCCCGAACTTCCTCTCCCCGCAACGACAACTGGTCTAATTCCTTGAGAGAATACCAGCCCGCGCACAAAGTATGCTCATCGGGCTTACTCTTGGGCGGCGTCTTATCCTGTGGACGTGCCACAAAAATGACTCGGAGGCGCACATTGCCCCTAGGCATCACTGTGTGCTCTACCCGGAGAATTCCCTCAACGATGATGGAAATGCCCGCTTCTTCGAGGGTATTACGCATAGCAGCTTCGAGCAAAGTCTCCCCTTTTTCTACTCGCCCTGCTGGGAGATACCACTGCTGCTCGTACTTGCGCTCTTGTACCAGTAGAAAACGGTCTTCTAAGTGAACGACAACTAGGGTAAAATACCATGTTTGAATCGGCTCGCGAGCCATAGAAGTAGATATTCCCTAAGCAAAAGGTTTAACGAGCGGCAGATGTTAGCAATCCAAAGGATGCTTGGGCAAGCGTCTTTGCACTTGAAAAACAGATCGTAGCACTCCGGCCGCAAAATCTAAAATCTCAAATTTAAAATCTCAAATTGACAATGCCATTACCAACCGTGATTTTACCAGGATATTTTGCTGCTGCTTCCGACTATCGGGAATTAGAAAAATCTTTGGTCGATCGAGGTTTCCCAACAGTAACAGTCCCTCTGGGCAAGGGAGATTGGTTGCCGACTTTTGGTGGGCGGTCGATGGTGCCAATTTTGCGACAGCTCGATCGCACGGTCAAACAAATGTTACAGCAATACGGCGTTCCCCAGATCAATCTCGTCGGTCATTCCGCCGGCGGCTGGATTTCTCGCATCTATTTGGGCGAAAAGCCTTACACGATTCACGGCGACGTGCTTGAGGACGCGGGTTTGTGGGAAGCTCACCCTTATGTGAATACTTTAATCACTTTAGGCACGCCGCACGTCTCTCAAGAGCGCTGGACGCGGAAAAATCTAGATTTTGTCAAAATTCACTATCCGGGGGCTTTTCACCCGCAGGTGCGCTACGTGTGCGCTGCTGGGAAGGCTGTTTTTGGCAAGCGCGGTTTTGGGACTTGGCTGGCTTATAAAAGTTACGAGTTGACTGTGGGGAAGGGCGAAACTTGGGGAGATGGAATTACGCCGGTGGAAGCTGCTGTTTTGGACGGGGCCGAAAATCTGGTGTTGGAGGGGGTTTGGCATTCGCCTCGTTCTCCGGGGAAGTGGTACGGTTCGCCGGAGGTTTTGCCGACTTGGATTGGGTATTTGTGTTAGCAACGAACCGCGAAGACGCGAAGGACGCGAAGGAAGAAGCAGAAGGTTTAAGGGAAGGATTTAGTTAAATATTTATATAAAGAGCGAGTTTCGTGCGGCAAAACTCGCCCCCGCGATGCTATGTCTACTTAAATTTTTATACGTAACTGAATAGATTGAAAAATATTTTATGTGGCATTATCGGTAACTGTAGTTTAGACTAACCAAAGATGAGAACGGTGGCAAAAGAAGAACTAGAGCCACCGCGCCAGGAGAGAATGA
>NZ_JAUBPW010000068.1:0-37281 GCF_036700965.1 Microcoleus sp. Pol8_D6
TTGGTAATTTACTTTCATACAATCGTCCTTTTGCTAGAAGTGCTATTGTAGCATATTTTTGGAGAAGTGGTATTAAATACTGTCAGAGGTCAGCAACATCACGACATCTGCATGAGCTAACACGACATCGGGGTGGCGTTGAAGCGCCGTGTTATACTTCATGGCAAACTCATCGCCCGATTCATCAGGGCTCAGCAGTGTCCGAATGTCACTGTCAATCGCTTCAATTGCCTCTGGTGTAACAGATTCATCGACATGAAGCAACTCATCGATTTGGATAATCAATGCTGAGAGTCGATGCAACCAAGCAAACTGCTCATGACTAATCGCCAGTTGTAGCAATTCACCTCCAGAAACGTGCCCTCGAACTTGCTCATAGGTAAGGCGCTCAGTATCTAGTAAAAGCTTGTGCAGATGCAGTAGTTTGATTCGTAACTCACTCAAGCGGTGATGTTGACTAATCCGTTGTTGAAATGTGTTAGGCATAAATCCGTCCCATCCTTCCTTCTTGGTAGTCGTTGATCGCTTGGGTGATTTCAGCTTCAGTGTTCATGACAAACGGACCGTAGCGCACGACTGGTTCGTTAAGGGGTACACCTGCAATCAGCAGAAGATCTAGAGGACGCTGAGCATCAGCAGGGTTGGAGATCACTACATCCTGTCCATCTTGAGAAAAGAGCACCATCTGCCCATCATCACCAGGCGCTGGCTCTGTCCCAAACAACCCAGACCCCTCCAGTACATAGACAAAGGCGTTGTACTCTTTTGGTACAGGCTGGAGCATCGTTGCCCCTGGTTGCAGTGTGAAGTGGAGGTAGGTTATCGGCGTGCGCGTCTGAATTACGGCTTTTGCCCCTAACGCTTCTCCCGCAATCACCCGCACCGTCACAGACCCATCTTCGGTTTGAGCTACCGGAATGTGAGCCGCTGGAATTTCCTGATAGCGGGGCGGCATCATTTTGTCTCGTTGTGGCAGATTGACCCATAGTTGAATGCCGTGGAACCGTCCACCCGTTTGGGTAAACATTGACTCCGGCATCTCGGAATGCACAACCCCGGCACCTGCTGTCATCCACTGGACATCACCCGGATTTAGTAGCCCGGCGTGCCCTGCAGAATCTTTGTGTTCTAACCGTCCATCCAAGACATAGCTGACGGTTTCAAAGCCCCGATGCGGATGATCGGGTGCACCTTTTGCCTGACCCGGCTTGAGATTGATCGGACCTAACTCGTCGAGGAGGAGAAACGGGTCAAATTCAGAGAAGCTACTTTTGGGAAAGGGCCGACGTACAAGAAATCCTGCCCCTTCGAGTGTTTCAACGCTGTTGATTACTCCGGCAACGGTTCGAGACGTTTGAGTGGGGACAGTCATAGAATTGCCTCTTCAGAACTAGACAAGTATGTGTATCATTTGAGCCTGACTCAACGGGGTGAATCACAAAGTTTTTTCACAAGCCAGAAATGCAGCAGATCGCTGATTATTTCTGCTGAAGAAAGTCCAGTAACAAGGGATTGACCCGATCGGCGTGAGTCCAGTTGATGGCGTGCGGTCCGCCAGGAATGACAACCAGTTGACTGTTTTTAATCAGCTTTGGAAGTCTTGCTGCGGTGGACTCAAGCGGCAGAATGCGATCGCTATCTCCATGAATAATCAGAGTCGGTACATCAATGCGGGGCAGATCATCGCGGAAATCAGTCAGCCAGGAGGGTACACAGTCTAAAGTCCCTTTAGCAGAAGCCCCTACTGCTACATTCCAACTGGCTTGAATTGCTTCATTGCTGATGCGATCGCCAAGCAATACATCAACATTGAAGAACTCTTTGAAAAAGGCAGAAAAATAAGCTGGACGATCGTCAACAATCGCTTTCATAATGCCATCGAAGACACTTTGATCAACACCCTCTGGATTGTCGTCTGTCTTTAACAGAAACGGTGGGACGGGAGCCATCAGCACGGCTTTCTGCACCCGCTCTGAGCCGTATTTGCCAAGATAACGTGTGACTTCACCTGTTCCCATTGAGAAACCTACCAGCACGGTATTTTGCAAGTCAAGCTTGGTCATGAGTGTATTCAAATCGGCGGCGAAGGTATCGTAGTCATAGCCAGATGATGGCTGACTGGAGTTGCCAAATCCTCGGCGATCGTAGGTAATTAGTCGATATCCTGCATTCAGTAAAACTAAAACCTGCTTCTCCCAGGAATGTCCGTTCAATGGAAATCCATGAATCAGAACAATCGGTTGACCTGTCCCAATATCTTCGTAGTAGAGATCGATGGTTGCAGAGTTTTCTTGACCAACGGTAATGTAAGGCATGAGAAGTTTCTCCGTTGTAAATTGATGATATGTTTTTGTCTGTTGCATCACAATTTTTATGCAGCGATCGAGCACCGTCTTAACAATGCTGTGTTAAGCAGACTTCAAGATGGGGCAAGAATGCATTGCGTATCATCGCTTCATAACGACAAGAATCCTTCATTGTTGCCTGAGCGCGATCGCCGCGTTTGCCGCCTCTAAGATGGCTTTGATTCTGCTGTTGCAGAAATTAACTTCCAAATGCCAATTAGCGGGTTATTTTGAATCAATGGTGTAGGCATGTTGTTCAGATGTTGCTTTATAGTCTTCGGCTGAAGTAACGGGTGTCAACACAAAATCAAATTCAGTTGTGTAAAACGGCTTACTTTGATTGTGTGCCTTGAATTCGTCTGGTGCTTCATGTTTTTGCAATTGAACGATCGCCGATCGCACTGCAAAAGTTGTATCTGAATCCAGGTGAGGATCGCCAGCAATAAAAATTTGTGTTGTCAGCGGAGTGTACTCCGGGGCACTGACTTTGACATGGATGTGAGCAGCCCGCCAGGGATGCCGTCCCAAGAGTCCCAGCAACTCGCCACATGGGCCACTGCTTGGCACTTTGTAACCTAGTGGCACGACGGTTTCAAACATATACTTTCCACTCTTGTTCGTTTTGAAACGTCCGCGAAAATTCCCCAACGGCTGAGATGGCTCTTGGACATCATATAATCCTTTGGAATTGGGTTGCCAAACATCAATCAGAGCATTGGCGATCGGTTGACCGTTCACATCCAAAACCCTGCCTGACAGGAAAAGCGTGTCGCCTTCTGGATCAATACCCAAGCGATCGCCCATCTGCCGTCCTGGTGCATTCGGCACATACAAGGGTCCTTCTAAATTGCTTTCTGTACCGCAATGCGAATCGTGCAGCAATTCTACCAACTCTGAGATTCCGAGTAAATCTGTTAACGCCTGCATTTCTCCAGCGGGAATCTCCTGAGTGTGATGACTGACCCGGTTGAGAAAATTACGTCCCTGCTGCAACTCTGATTCAGTCAGATTCACTTCACGCACAAAGTCATGCAAATGTCGAACGAAGCTCGTGTAAATTTCATAGAGTCGCGGGTGAGATTTGCCACGATCGCCATGATTAATGACGGCTTGAGTGATAGTGTCAAGTGCGATTTTCTGCACAATCAAATTCCTTTTTAGTTACGTGATTAATGATGGTTGTTTTACGGCGACTATCTTGGCAGGGGCTTCCATGTCGAAAAGTCCGCAAGATGCGCCCAGTAGGCAGTCAATCCGATATAAGCAAAGATGAGAGCTGCCACACTTAACACAATTGCTCCAATAGTTCGCAAGAGCCGGGTTGATTTGAGAGAGAGGGTTGGTACAGAAAAAATTCCTCCTAAGCCAACGAGAATGAACCCAATTCCTGATAGCAAAGGAAGTTGTGTTATTCCCAGGTTTATGATGCGAAAGCCAATTAGAAGCGATACCAGTCCTGCAAAGAATCCATAAATGCCCAGGGTAAATAATTCCCAACCCATTGCCAGAGTTAGGGAAGTTCCAACAAACAAAATGCCAAACAGAACAGTTGTTTCACCAAAGGCAACATTGAAACTACCAATAATGGGCCAGGTAAAAGTCATGTGTAAGCCAGTGACTAAAGCGATCGCGCCGACTACACCAAAACCAGGAATCCAGCGTTTCTGATTTGAAGTACCAAGACCAAAATACACATAGGCAGCTAACAGAGCGAGTCCAGCCGATAGATTAATCAGCATGAGTGTCAGGTAATCGATAAACATTAGACCTCCTACAAATGTTCGGTTTTGTTAAGACTTAGACAAAAACTGAAGTATGCAATGCCTGTCGCATTGCTTTGTGTACCAGTTTTGGCTTCAGAAATACTCTTTCACCACAGCACTAAAACGATAATGGTCGGGAATCTCAAGTTTGTAGCGGGGCAGGCGAGGCTGTATCACCATCAGGTAAACATCGCCAATACGAAAGCGCTTGCCCAGCAATCTTCGCACTTATTAGACAGGGATGGGTTGCAGCCGTGATGCAAGAAATTGCGTGATGTGATTTGCGATCGCATCCCCATCTTCTTCCAGAGCAAAATGTCCGGTATCGAGTAAATGAAACTCAACGTCATTACCGAAGACTTCTACAACGTAGATGTCTGATAAACAGGTGTTTCGTTGTCCTCATTCTTCAACATTCATTTGATTCAGAACAGTCAAGTTTGCTGAGTTAAGCTACAAGTTAGAGACGGCTGATAGCGCTAAAATCTTGATTCAGCTTGCATTCGCTTGCGGCTGAAGCTTGAATGAAATTTGATACTGTGTCGCAAAGTTGTAGAAACTTAAATGCTTTTACGGTGCAATGACAAAGCAATTAAATGCGCTCCCACACCAACTCGAAAACCGCCTCAACACCATCACTCAAAACTGGCAACGTTTTCAGCGTCACTCGGCTCTCACTCAGAGTAAAAGTGCGAACTAATGTTGTACCGACCCGATTAGGAATTGATGCAATTTTGATCTGGTGAGTTACTGTGTTGTCACTCAAGGTATAAGTTCCAGCGTAAGCATTGAATGTTGTAAATGCTTGAGCAAGCTCTTCCACGGGTAAAGATTGCATCTGGGGAGTCAGCGGTGATCTGACCTCCTGACTCAGCGGCGAGCGATCGCTCCTAGAAAACATCACCATCATGTGACCATCTGATGTGTAAGTGATGTAGCCAACCGGATGAGTTCCATACACGTCTGGAGTCACCGTTCCATCAGCGTAAATGGCAGTTGCAGAAATTAACTTCCAAATGCCAATTAGCAGATTGTTCTGGATTGATGGTGTAGACATAATGTGCAACCATTGCTTGATGATTCTCCGCTAGAGAGTAGCGGGTTTTAACACAAAATCAAACTCAGTCGTGTAAAACGGCTTACTTTGATTGTGTGCCTTGAGTTCGTCTGGTGCTTCGTGCTTTTGCAATTGAACGATCGCTGATTGAACTGCAAAGGTTGTATCTGAATCCAGGTGAGGATCGCCAGCAATAAAAATTTGTGTTGTCAGCGAAGTATACTCCGGAGCACTGAGTTTGAAATGGATGTGAGCCGCCCGCCAAGGATGTCGTCCCAAGAGTCGCAGCAATTCGCCAGATGGACCACTGCTTGGCACTTTGTAACCTAGTGGCACGACGGTTTCAAACATATACTTTCCACTCTCGTTCGTTTTGAAACGTCCCCGAAAGTTCCCCAGCGACTGAGATGGATCTTGGATATCATATAATCCTTTGGAGTTGGGTTGCCAAACATCAATCACAGCATTGGCGATCGGTTGACCGTTCAAATCTAAAACCCTGCCTGACAGGAAAAGCGAATCTCCTTCTGTATCAATACCCAAGCGATCGCCCATCTGCCGTTCTGGTGCATTCGGCACATACAAGGGTCCTTCTAAATTGCTTTCTGTACCGCGATGCTTATCGTGCAGCAATTCTACCAACTCTGAGAGCCCTAGTAGATCCGTCAACATATGGATCTCTCCAGTGGGAATCTCTTGAGTGTGATGACTTGCCTGGTTGAGAAAATTACGTCCCTGCTGCAACTCTGATTCAGTCAGATTCACCTCACGCACAAAGTCATGCAAATGTCGAACCAAGCTCGTGTACATTTCATAGAGTCGCGGGTGAGATTTGCCGCGATCGCCATGATTGATGACGGCTTCAGTGATAGTGTCAATTGTGATGCTCTGCACGATCAAACTCCTTTTTAGTTACGTGATTAATGATGGTTGTTTTACGGCAACTATCTTGACTTATAGTCTGTGTCCTAATCTAATTGGCTACAGCTATAGTCTGGTGACTTGATGCTTTCAAGACTCATCCTGACGATTTTGTGCGGCATACCAATCTATTCAAGAACGATGAGATCAGCCAGCCAACAGGCACCGGGCATATGATAGAGCTTCATGGAATGTCCCTTATCACAAAGATTGTGTTTTTGCTTCCTATCTGCTGTTTTCATAGTCTGAGTGTAATGACTCCTAATGCTCGGTTTCTTTCAGATTCTTAGGGTGTTTTGTCAGATTCTTGTGCAATCACCTTCAAGACGCAGCGTGGAACCAAGCGTTCTGTCGAGGAACGCGCGGATCAACGTTGCCACCTCCTCTGCATGAGTCTCCAGCGCGAAATGTCCGGCGTCGAGCAGGTGAATCTCTGCATTCGGGAGATCTCGCTGATAAGCGGCAGCACCAGCGGGCAGAAATGCCGGATCGTGACGACCCCAGACGGCGAGAAGCGGCGGACGTTGCTCACGAAAGTAGGACTGGAAATCCGGATAGAGCGCGACGTTGCTGCGGTAATCGAGGATCAGATCGAGCTGGATCTCGTCCGCGCCCGCTCGCCCCATGTAGGCGATGTCGAGTTCGTAGCCGTCAGGCGACAGAAGGGTTGGATCGGCTCCGATACCATACTGCCAGTTCCGGATTGTGTCCGGTGCGAGCGAGGGTCGGCAGGCTTCCCGGTTCGCTGCGCTCGGTTCGCGCCAATAGGACTCCCACGAACCCCATTCATCACTGAAACCCTCCAGGTAAGAGTTGCCGTTCTGCGAGACGATCGCAGATATCCGTTCAGGATGGCGCATCGCCAGACGCAGACCTACCGGCGCACCGTAGTCGAAGATGTAGAGTACGTATCGATCGAGGGACAAAGCATCGGTGAAGCCCTCGATCACATCAGCAAGGTGGTCGAACGTATAGTCGAACATCTCGCGTGGCGGTGCCTTAGTCTGTCCGAAACCAGGTAGATCCGGCGCGACAAGCCGAAAGTGATCGGCAAGCAGAGGGATCAGGTCGCGGAACATATGGCTGGCGGTCGGAAAGCCGTGCAACAGCAGTATCACTGGCGCATCGCTTGCCCCCGCCTCGCGGTAAAACACTTCGACATCACCAACCTGTCGAAACCCGTAGCGTATTTTCATCGTACAATTCTCTTTTTTTGATTTTCTTCCGACTGAACTTCGACGCTCAGATTTGGAATCTTGGACACCTTTGGCATACCCTACGATCGCCGCTCCTAAACCGCGAGAACCACCTGTTACCAGTGCAACTTTGCCTGCAAGTGTTGTCATCTCGCACTGCCTTTCGACTATTGCGCTACAAACCCACCATCTATCATCAACGTTTCACCTGTTACGAACGATGCCATGTCAGATGATAAAAACAGAACTGCATTGGCAACTTCAAGCGGTGTGCCAGCTCGTCCGATCGGGTGAAGTCCTGCCAAGTAAGCTTTAGCTTCATCCTGCCCACCTGTAGCTGCTTCAAACATATCTGTTTCGATTGCTGCTGGTGCAACGACATTGATGCGAATACCCGCTTTGGCATATTGGAGCGCAGCAGCTTTTGTTAAGCCTACTACCGCACAGATCAAACAGAGCGAAGCAACTTCAGCAACTCTTCCGCTGCGGGTTCCGAAGATGCCGGATTCTGTCCGGTCACGAGCCTCCCGTCCACTTGGACATAGGGGACCCAGTTGGCGGTTTTACTGTAGATGCTACCCCGTTCCTTTAGCCGGTCTTCCAACAAGAAAGGCACGACCGTGGTCAAGCCCACCGCTTCTTCTTCTGCATTCGTGAACCCGGTCACGTGCTTGCCTTTGATTAGATACTCGCCGTCCTTTCCGCGCACATCGATCAACGCAACCGGCGCGTGACACACTGCACCGACTGGCTTGTCGGCCTTCACGAAGGCTTCGATCAGTGCGATGGATGTCGCGTTGTCGGGCATGTCCCACATCGGGCCATGTCCGCCGGGGTAGAAAACTGCGTCGAAATCGTCTGCGGACACGTCGGCTAGCTTTTTCGTGTTGGCAAGTTCAGCCTGCGCTGCGGTGTCTGTGCGGAAGCGCTTCGTTAATTCGGTCTGGAACTCGGGTACCTCGCTTTTCGGATCGAGCGGCGGCAGACCGCCCTTCGGTGAGGCCACCGTGATCGCTGCTCCCGCATCCTTCAGCACGTAATAGGGAGCAGCAAACTCTTCCAGCCAGAAACCAGTTTTCTTTCCGGTATCGCCAAGTTGGTCATGAGACGTGAGAACAATGAGAATTTTCATAGCAAACCTCCTTTTTAAGAACTCAAACACGGCCCTTCTCGCTGCATAACACCTAATTCGCCTTCAGTGTTGGTTGTGAGAACATATCGGTGTCGATCGCTATTTGGTCGCAACGTTTCGCACTGCCTTTAGACTACTGCGCTACAAACCCACCATCTACCATCAACGTTTCACCTGTTACGAACGATGCCATCTCAGATGATAAAAACAGGACTGCATTTGCAACTTCAAGCGGTGTGCCAACTCGTCCGATCGGGTGAAGTCCTGTCAAGTAAGCTTTGGCTTCATCTGTAACTGCTTCAAACATATCTGTTTGGATTGCCCCTGGTGCAACGACATTGATGCGAATACCCGCTTTGGCATATTGGAGCGCAGCAGCTTCAAACATATCTGTTTGGATTGACCCTGGTGCAACGCCATTAATGCGAATACCCGCTTTGGCATATTGGAGTGCAGCAGCTTTTGTTAAACCTACTACCGCATGTTTACTCGCGGTGTAGACGAGGATGTTAGGAAGTGCAACGACTCCAACCGCAGATGCCATATTGACGATCGCACCACTTCCCTGTTTCAACATCTGAGCAATTTCATATTTCATCGACAACCAAACGCCTTTGACATTGACGTTCATAGTGCGGTCATATTCCGCTTCTGTTTGCTCAATTAATGAGGGATTTTCGCCGCCCATTCCTGCATTATTAAAGGCAATATCCAACCGACCAAAAACGTCAACCGTTTTATCAACCATTGCTTTAATATCGGCTTCTTTCGTGACATCTGCTTGCACAAAAATAGCCTCTCCGCCAGCATCCTGAATCAATCGAACCGTTTCTTCACCTTCATCAATTCGACGACCAACTACCACCACCTTTGCTTGTTGTTGGGCATAAGCGATCGCTGTTGCTCTACCGATTCCCGCTGTGCCTCCAGTGACTAACGCCACTTTATCCTGAAGTATCATTCTATTTCTCCTGTTGCAATCAATATTGACTTTCAAAAATTGAACTCCGATCGCATCTCAGCCCATGCCAGCGATTGCCATCACCGGGATAGTGAGCAGGTTGAAAACGACGTGAACGACGACGGCGGGTCAGACCGAGGTTTTGATGACGAAAGCCCTTAACTCGACCATCTTGTCGTCGCGAAAGCGCCAGACATCGCAGTACGAGTAATGAGCCGCCTTCCCGTCTTCGTCCTTCAGTGTGATGTCGCCGAGTGCCGTGACGAAATCACCCTCAGCGATTAAGTTGGTGACTGTAAACTTTGGCGGCTCTATGTATGTCTCTGCCATATATTGGCGAACGGCTTCTTTTCCGTTAAGGGTCTTGTCGCCTACAAACGTCCATTGCGTGTCGTCGGTGCAGAATGACAAGAATCCTTCATAGTTGCCTGCTGCGTTCGCCGCATTTGCCGCTTCTAAGACAGCTTTATTGTTCTCTGACATCTGAATCTCTCCTCTGTTCAAGTGGATGCTTTAACGGAACGGTCTCTCTACCAGCGCATTCTTCTCCTCAGCGTAGTCAGCGATCGCCCGCCATCATCTGCCACTAAGTAACCACACAAAATTAATTACATAAAGACTCCTTGCTAGGCAAGGGTTTCAGTAGAAATATTGTGTAATTAATTCTGCACACCTACTTAGCAACCTTTCGTACTCAACTAACTATCTTTGTATGGTTGGCGTGCAACGGGATTGTTATGCGAGTTCCAATCAATGTTGACCTTCAGCACACAATCAAACTCCGATCCGTTTAGCAATTACCAACGCTGTAAAGCTGGTCTAATCTTCTGTAAACTTCAGCACAATTTTGCCCCGTGTTCCTCCCTGCTCTAGATGCTGATGTGCCAGAACGACCTGATCCCAAGACCATACTGAATCAATCACTGGGCGAAGCTGATGACGCTCGATGAGTTTTGTCAAAGCCTCTAATTTTGCTCGGTACTGGGGTGAAAAAACAAAATGAATCGTCAGATTCTTGCCCCATGCTTCAAGAAGCGATTGCGGTGCTGCAATGTCTACAATGCTTGTAAGCCTACCGAAGGGACGAATGATTTCTAGACTACGCTGAATTGTTTCTCCGCCAATCGTATCTAGAACTAAATCCACACCCAGTCCATTTGTTTCTTGACGAATGACTTCTACGTAATCTTCATTTTTGTAATCAATCACTCGATTTGCGCCAAGTTCTGTCACGAAATCTCGGTTTCTAGAACTACACGTCGCAAAAACGTATGCCCCTATCGCTTTGGCGAGTTGAACTGCGATCGAACCCACTCCACCCGCACCCGCATGGATGAGAACTGTTTCACCAACTTGTAGATTGCCCCTAGTCACTAGACAATCCCAAGCCGTTCCGCCTGCAAGCGGAAAAGAAGCTGCTTCAACGTGTGACAGATTTGCAGGCTTCAATGCAACAATCGCTGCATCAGCCACATGATACTGAGCGTAGCTACCGAATTCTCCAAAAATTTGCGGTGAGTAATATACGTTGTCTCCCACCTTGAAATCAGTCACAGCTTCACCAATTGCCTCAATCACCCCTGAAACATCGACTCCAAGGATGGCGGGTAATTGAACCAGTTCCTTGTAATCACCACGACGAGTTTGGTAATCGACCGGGTTAATCGAGGTTGCACAAACTCTGACTAACACCTGATTCGCATTCAGTGTTGGTATGGGAACCGTTTGAATCTCAAACTTCTCAGCATCACCAAACGCAGTTAATACGGCTGCTTTCATAGATTCCATCTGTGCCAACTCTCCTTGATTTAGAATAAACAGTGACGGGATTTCAATACTATTCAGCGTAGGTAAGTTCTCCCTAACTTCGTAAGTCAGCACGATTTGGTAAGGTAGTTACCGTTTAGTAGCAAATGCAGATATCACAGCCTCGTAGCACACCAAAAAAGTTTTCCCGCTCCCAGCCAAAGACGATGTGCAACTTAACTAAATAGTCATGTCGTTCCATTGTTTCTCATAGCGATCTCCTTTCTTTTGTAAGCTTAAGGTTCAGGTCATTAGCCAACAACTGGCTGAGATTCAATTCCTCGACACCGAAGCCTAATTGCTGAATGCTTGATTCGTCTATCGATTTTTGATTGTTTTCAGAAAACCAAGATAATTCGATGCTGCTTCCTGAGCGTTTTCGATCAACAGCAAATGTCCTGCTTTGGGTAATTGAATAATTTGACTCCCTGGAAGACAGCGATGTGAGCGATCGACATCCCGAATATCATAGATTTTGTCTTCCTGACCCCAAATTGCCAGGGTCGGAACCCGACTGTGAGGCAACTGACAAAGCACATCATCATAAAGATTCACAATGTCCCAAGTCTGCTGATAATTTCGATTACGATTCACATAATCGTTCACTTTCTCGGTTTTGACCTCATCCGGAATCGTAGGAGGCGTCACGAAAAGCAGACTGATTTCTAGATCGAACTGCTCTTTGGTAATCGGAATAAAGGGATTGATGCCCTCAATAATCGATTTCCTGACGCTAGTTGCCCAATTCGTTACGCCTAGCGGTGAACCGATAAAGGCGAGGCTGCGAACTTGGTTGGGATAAAGCTGGCTGTAAAGGGCTGCGATCGTGCCCCCCATTGAGCTACCTGCAACATCAAGGGATTGAATCTTTAGCTGCTCGACAAACTGGTGCAAGAGGGCTACCTGATTCTCTAGTGCATAGTCTTTCACGGTAAATCCAGTACTCTTGGCATAACCGGGTAGATCGGGTGCGATCGCTTGATAACCTACTCTAGCCAACTCGCACATCATGCCATTCCACTGCTCTTTCTCGGCAAATAATCCATGCAGCAGTAAAATCGGCTGTCCTGTCCCTGCTTGATTATAGGAAAGCGTTCCACTCCCGATTTGGGTAGAGCGAGTTGCGATGTCACAAGTTGAAGCAGGAGTTGCGCGATTCAGCCAACCAGAGCCAACAAGCACACTGACAACCAGAACGATGATAACTAACAGGCAATGTGCAACTTTCAATAAGGAAAATCCCACCGTATGCTTCTGGTAAGCAATTGTGCCCGAACAGAAGGTGAAAAAAATGTTTGATATCGAAGAGTTTATCATTGCTGTTTTCTGCTGTGTGGATGAGCTATGTGACGAGTGCAACTTTTTCTGAGAGTTTTTGCGAAATCATGATGTCCTCTGAATTTCTCTGAATAAGGTTTGTAGCGTTTACGACCTACTTGTGAATAAGGGGAGTGAGGGCTGCGCCTCCAGCCAGGGTTCCATCCTTACGACCCGTCAGACTCCAATTAGGATTGCTGTAGTGGTTGCAGATCTGGATTACCTGTTGTTCAAGCGGTATAGCCGCCATCAATTTTGAGACTTGCGCCCGTAACAAAATCAGCTTCAAAACTGGCGAGATAAGAGACCATGCCAGCTACCTCGTCACCCTGTCCATAGCGACCGAGGGCAGTCATCTTGGTCTGCTCTGCGGCAAAGTCGCTGTCTGCGGGATTCATATCGGTGTCGATCGCTACTTGGTCGCAACGTTTCGTACTGCCTTTCGACTACTGCGCTACCAACCCACCACCACAAAGACTGCATCATTAGATCGCTCTGTAGACTTGATATGTAATTAACACGCATGACTTTCCCTACTCTCTTGGTCTATGAAACTAGACCAGCCACGATGCTTGTTCTGATAAAGATTGAATCACTTTGATTTAGACGAAATCTTCCATAATCAGAGAGTGATTTAAGCCGCTAGCAGCAATGCTACCCTGAAAAACAGCAGCGACGATCACTTGCATGGGTGAAGTGATGTCACCTGCCGCATAAACGCCTTTGACGCTAGTTTCGTTAAAAACATTGGTCGTCTTGATTAAATTAAATTCATTCAACTCACAGCCTAACTTTTCAGCTAGGTTTGAACGGAGTGTTTGCTTTGGTCGGATCAGTATTCCGCGACGCGCAATTTTCTCGTTTGTCTCAAAAACGATGTTTTCTAATTGTCCGTTATCGCCTTCGAGTCGGATAATTTTCTCTTCGCGAACAAGGATTTTGTGGTTTTCCAAGAGTGTCCTTTGATCAGCGGTTAGATCGGCTTTGCCGTTGGTGCAGAGGACTAAATCAGCACTCCAATTTTTCAGCAATGCCGCCATTTCGATGCCCGTTTCGCCATTTCCAACAATGGCAAGCGGCTCGTCGCGCACTTCCCAGGCATGGCAATAGGGACAATGAAACACGCTTTTGCCCCAGAAATCACCAAAGTTTTCGAGAGCTGGAAATTCATCCATTACCCCGAAAGCCAGCAAAATTTTGCGCGTTTTTTTTATCGTGCCATCCTCAAACACAACTTCAAATTGATTGCCGGATGGGTTGATTTCCTTGACCCCAATCGCTTGAAATTCAACGCTTTTATAAGGTTTGAGTTGGTCGCGCCCGATGCTCAAAAGTTCATGCGGACTGATGCCATCGCGGGTGAAAAAACTGTGCGACTCGTGTGCGGGAGCGTTACGCGGATTCCCTTTGTCGCAGACTAACACTCGACGGCGACTTCTGCCTAAAAGCAGTGCCGCACTGAGTCCAGCGGAACCGCCACCGACAATGACGCACTCGTAAATCTCTTTGTTTTGGTTCATCATCTTTTTCTGTTCTCCAACTTTGGACATAATCATCAACTCCTAAGTTCTCTTTGTCTTAGTTCACTTGAGTGTAGTCAGTTCCAACACTCAACTTCTTGCAGATTCTTATGGAGTTTTTTATGGAATTAGCGAACCTATTTCAGTGTTACTTTAGTGAGTCGCTTGAAGTGCTGTATCAAACATTTCGCCCTGCCTTTCGACTATTGCGCTACAAACCCACCATCTACCATCAACGTTTCACCTGTTACGAACGATGCCAGGTCAGATGATAAAAACAGAACTGCATTTGCAACTTCAAGCGGTGTTCCAATTCGTCCGATCGGGTGAAGTCCTGTTATGTAAGCTTTGGCTTCATCCTGCCCACCTGTAGCTGCTTCAAACATATCTGTTTCGATTACTGCTGGTGCAACGACATTGATGCGAATACCCGCCTTGGCATATTGGAGCGCAGCAGCTTTTGTTAAGCCTATTACCGCGTGCTTACTCGCGGTGTAGAGGGGTACGCCAGGAAGTGCAACTACTCCATTCGCAGATGCCGTATTGACGATCGAACCACTTCCCTGTTTCAACATCTGAGCAATTTCATGTTTCATCGACAACCAAACACCTTTGACATTGACGTTCATAATGCGATCGTATTCCGCTTCTGTTTGCTCAATCAATGAGGGATTTTCGCCGACAGTTCCTGCATTATTAAAGGCAATATCTAACCGACCAAAAACGCCAACCGCTTTATCAACCATTGCTTTAACATCCGCTTCTTTCGTGACATCTGCTTGCACAAAAATCGCCTCTCCGCCAGCTTCTTTGATCAATCGAACAGTTTCTTCACCTTCATCAATTCGACGGCCAACAACAACAACCTTTGCTTGTTGTTGGGCATAAGCGATCGCAGTTGCTCTACCAATTCCCGATGTTCCGCCAGTCACCAAAGCAACCTTGTCTTTCAGCATCATGATAGTTACCTCTTGTTGTGAATGGTTGTGTCACTTTGTCAAAAACTCAATGAGCAATAGGTGTAGGGGTCAGCAATAAGAAGCACCTCCTACAACCAGGATGAGTACGATCCTGGTTGCAAAATGGCGGGTTTAGGCATTGATATTTGCTGGCTCCTACACTTAGTCGCGATTGCTGGCACGATCAAGCAGTGCGTTTGAGGGCAAGCTCGAATCAAGTACCTTGCGTGCACTGTCAACCCCTACAACGGGCAGCGTAACCGGATCAAGCATGCCGAGTTGAACCAATACAGTCGCCTGATCCCAGTAGAGGTGTTCATGGGCTAACTTGCCGTCACGGAACCGAATAATCGCGACCACTGGCACTTCAACCTGTTTCCCGGTCGGAGCAATGCCGGGTAGCATCCAGTCCATCTGGATGGTATGAGTGAACTTAACCAGCATTTCATCGACGAGTTGATTGGTTCCGATTGTGCGCGAAACCGGAGCCAGTTCTATATCCGGCGGCATCTGTGGAATCAAGTATTTGGAATAAAACTCGCGCACTGCTGGTTTCCCGACTCCCCCAGTCATTACCGGAATGTGATTCACGTAAGCGTCCTCAACCATTGTAGCGAGAGCATCTTCAGGGCTGTGAGTACCAAACTCGTGCCCGATATGCTCTTCCCAGACCGCTTGTAAAGCTTCCTGAGCAGGTGTCAGATTAGGGGTTGCCTGTACATTTGCTTGTTTGTCTACAGTTTGCTCTTTGACCACGTTAGATTCTCCTAGTTTGTTCTATCTCAACTGTATTGATTCCAATGCTTAATTTCTTTCAGATTCTTATTTCATTCGCGATCGTTGCCAAATTCTTTGTTTACTCACGCGATTGAAGTGAAGCCTGCTTGATATCTATAACGAGATCGGTTAATTGACGTTGAGCCTCTTCACTCAGCGAGTCAAACTCGTCCAGGAAAAATTGCCGTTCTAGCGTCAACTTCCGGGCCTTGAGTAGCCCTTCAATTTGCCAATCTCGATCACGTTTCATCATGACGAATAGCTGCATCGAATTTCGTGACGGTGAAGTTTCGGGTTGTCCGGGCAGCATTACCCTGACAGCTCCGTTCATGAGAGCAAGTTGAGAATTCAGGAAGTGGACGAAATTCACCTCACCCTCTAGGCGTGTTCCTTTGACAACGGTGTCGAAGGCTTGCTGGTTAAATTCAGCTATTTCTTTTCGACCCTTGAGATGCGTTCCCTCGAACGCGATGAAGTCGGCAGTTTCACTAAACGGAGCAACAAAGTATTCACCGCTACCTCGATTCCAAGCATCAATCATCTGGTGAAGAAAATCACAGATTGCCGACTCGTTAGCAGTGGTGGTGGTTTGAGCTGTTTGTGAATTCATAGTTTTGGGCACCTAAATTACAATGATGCGGTTGCCTCAATTTCACCCAATGTTTCTTTTGAGCTGTATATAGAACGATGGCTAGGTTGTCTACGCTCGTGAGCATATTTTAATTGTTCAAGAGTGGCGACATTCGCATTCCAATCAGTTCAATTGAGCGCATCAGTTGGGCGTGGTTCATCTGCGCGTTGTCCATTTGAAACGTTACTCTCGAAATGCCGCCGAGCGATTCGCTGTGACGGCGGATTTTCTCCGCCACTTCTTCGGGACTGCCGACCAGTAACGCGCCGGTTGTGCCGCGCTGGGCGTCAAAAGCGGCGCGCGTAACGGGCGGCCAGCCTCTCTCTTTGCCGATTTTAGTGAAAGTTTCGGCGTAGCCCGGAAAAAATTCTTCAACGGCTTGTTCGGTCGTGTCAGCGACATAACCGATTGAGTGCAATGAAACTTTCAATGCTTCAGGCGCGTACCCGGCGTACTCTCCGGCATCGCGGTATAAATCTATGAGCGAGCGAAAGCGATGCGTTTCGCCGCCGATAATGGCAACCACGAGCGGCAGTCCAAGCATTCCGGCGCGGCGGAAAGACTGCGGCGTACCGCCGACCCCGATCCAGATGGGAAACGGCTTTTGCAGCGGACGCGGATAAATCGCTTGGTTTTCCAGCGCGGGGCGAAATTTGCCCGACCAATCGACCGTTTCATTGTCCCGAATTTTGAGCAAGAGTTCGAGCTTTTCAGCAAAAATCTCGTCGTAATCGCCGAGACTTAATCCGAATAGCGGAAAGGCTTCGGTGAACGAGCCGCGCCCGACCACCATTTCGGCGCGACCTTTTGAAATCAAATCGAGCGTGGCGAATTGTTGAAACACGCGCACCGGGTCAGCCGCGCTCAGCACCGTAACCGCGCTGGTTAGACGGATGCGCTCGGTGCGTGCAGCGGCAGCGGCGAGAATAACCGCGTTTGCCGAATCTAAAAATTCATGGCGATGATGCTCGCCGATACCGAAGATATCCAAGCCGGAACGATCCGCCTGCTCTATTCTCTCCAGCAGTTCGGCTACAGACTGCGCGGCATCCGCCGTTTCACCATTCTCACTCGTTCCAACCGAGGCAAAACTGTCAATTCCAACTTCCATATCATTTCCCAAGCGTTTTGCGAATGAAATAGACTTGATTCAAAACAGTAGAAAGCCTTGCTGTACGAGTTAAGCGGCTGTTCTCTCGCTCAGCAAAAAACGCCTAACCGTCGTCAACTCAGAGGGGTCACACTACTACCGCGATCTGAATTATCAGGGAGTGGAATGAATTCAGTTTCACCGGGAACCGCCGGGAAGCGGCGGTCTTGCCAATCTCGTTTTGCCTGCTCGATACGCGCTGAGCGGCTCGACACAAAGTTCCAGTACTTTGTGCGATCGCCCACTGGTGCCCCGCCGATAATCATTGCTTTTGCCTCAGCCTCCGCCCGGATATCTACTGATTCATCCGGCGCTAGAACGGCTAGACAATATGGCTCTAACGGCTCTCCATTTACGAACAGGCCGGATGTGACGCTATAAACTGCCCTTTCTAAACCTTCGGTTGGTGCTAGCTGAAATTGACTACCCTCTGTGAAAACGAGCGCTAGGTAAAGAGTAGCAGAATAGGTTTTAACAGGTGATTGGTGAGACTGGTAGCTACCGGCGATCAAGGTCGCGCTGGTGCCTGTCTGAATCCACCTCGGTAAATCAGTCGCCGGATAATGTGAAAAGCTGGGTTCAACTTCTTCAGCGGTTTCGGGGAGGGCAATCCAGGTCTGAATGCCGTGAAGAGTAGATTCTTTCTCTCTAAAGCTCTCGGGCGATCGCTCAGAATGAACAATACCTTTGCCCGCTGTCATCCAGTTCACCTCGCCCGGAAAAATCTCTTGTACTGTCCCTAGACTATCTCTATGCAGAAGGCTTCCTTCAAACAAATAGGTAACCGTCGCTAAATTGATGTGGGGATGAGGTCTAACATCGACGCCTTTTCCAGCCGGGAAAATAGATGGGCCTAAGTGATCAAAGAAGATGAAAGGACCAACCATTTTTAGGGTTTCACTCGGTAAGATGCGCTGTACGCTAAACCCACCTAGGTCGTGCTTTTCAGGCGTGATCAATTGCTGAATGCTCATTTTTGTCCGATCCATTCTTAGTTGACGTTGTGGACGAAGATACAATCTTAGTTCTGTTGCTGCTTCAGATTCTTGCCTAACTTAATGTCAATTTAATGAGTCCCAAGGCTCGATTTCTTTCAGATTCTTATGGCGCTAACGAATCTGCTTGGGGGTCTTTCCCGTGAATCGCTTGAAGTGCTGCGTCAAATGGCTTTGGCTGGAGAAGCCGACTTGCAGGGCAATGTCCGCGATCGCGAGATCGGTTTTCGATAGCATCAATTTCGCCTGTTCTACGCGCTGCTGAATCACGTACTGACGGGGAGAAATTCCCATTGTTTGCTTAAACAAACTTGCAAAGTAAGTCGGGCTAATATTGATTACTTCTGCAAGCTCAGTCAGTGACAAATCTCGATCGAGGTGAGTACGAATATACCCGAGAACTTGCTGTAATCGAGTGTGCGTTAAGCCTTTGTACTTGGCTTCAAGGGTTGGCGTTGTAATTGTTACCATGGTTCAAAGATTGGCAATTTGCTCAACAAAATAGGCAAAAGCTAGCCATCGCGCATTCGATCACTGCAATATTTTGCATTGCCGATCGACTACTGCGCTGCATACCCACCATCTATCATCAACGTTTCACCTGTTATGAATGATGCCATGTCAGATGATAAAAACAGGACTGCATTGGCAACTTCAAGCGGTGTGCCAGCTCGTCCGATCGGGTGAAGTCCTATCAAGTAAGCTTTGGCTTCATCTGTAACTGCTTCAAACATATCTGTTTGGATTGCCCCTGGTGCAACGACATTGATGCGAATACCCGCTTTGGCATATTGGAGCGCAGCAGCTTCAAACATATCTGTTTGGATTGACCCTGGTGCAACGCCATTAATGCGAATACCCGCTTTGGCATATTGGAGTGCAGCAGCTTTTGTTAAACCTACTACCGCATGTTTACTCGCGGTGTAGACGAGGATGTTAGGAAGTGCAACGACTCCAACCGCAGATGCCATATTGACGATCGCACCACTTCCCTGTTTCAACATCTGAGCAATTTCATATTTCATCGACAACCAAACACCTTTGACATTGACATTCATAGTGCGGTCATATTCAGCTTCTGTTTGCTCAATCGATGAGGGATTTTCGCCGCCCATTCCTGCGTTATTAAAGGTCATATCTAACCGACCAAAAACGTCAACCGTTTTATCAACCATTGCTTTAAAATCGGCTTCTTTCGTGACATCTGCTTGCACAAAAAACGCCTCTCCGCCAGTATCCTGAATCAATCGAACCGTTTTTTCACCTTCATTAATTCGACGACCCACAACAACCACTTTTGCCTTTTGTTGGGCATAAGCAATCGCAGCTTCTCTACCAATTCCTGAAGTTCCGCCAGTGACTAACGCCACTTTATCTTGCAGTATCATTCTGTTTCCCCTGTTTTAATTTTATCGGTTTGTCTCAGGGAAGTTTGTCTCAGCAACTCAGTGACTTCTTGCGCGATCGCAATCAGGGCATGATTGACTGAGAAGTCGCGAAGAGAATCAGTCTAAGGTGTACTTTCATGCCCAGAATTATTTTTGCCTTGTACTAGTAAACGTGTCATAGAATTATCCTCAATGAAATACTGATTTGTAATTCACTAAATCAATACGCAGGAATTAAGTTTTTGGCATGGTTCAAGAAGCGGTAATTTTGTTCAGCAGAATAGGCAAAGTCTAGCCATCAAAATTAGATGGCTTACAGCACTTACAGGCAAGTCAGATATGAATTGAGAGCAAAGATCGGGGAACTTAATGACTTGCAGCAATCAGGGCAGCCATCAACTCCGTAGTGTTCCAGCGCTCGGTATACCGAATTCCATTGATAAACAAGGCTGGGGCAGTCATCACTCCACTCTGTATTCCGCCTTCAATATCTTCATTGATGTGATCGACATGCACTTGTTTAGACAACTCTTTGAGAAATTGAGGAATGTCAAGCCCTAAATCATTGGCGTACTCGACAAGATAACCGTTCTCCAACCTTTGTTGATGGTCAAATAAGGTATCGCTCATTAACCAAAACTTTCCTTGGGCGGCGACGGCTTCGGCGGCTTCGGCTGCCCGTTGAGCATGGGGATGAATCTGTGTTTGTGGAAAATGACGGAAGATGAAGCATAAATAATCTTCTCCAAAAGCAGCACTAAGCTCTCGTTTGATCGCTTTAATCAGCTTGTAAACGTCCGCACTTCTAGGGCATTGATAATCTCCGTACATCACCAGCACTACCTTGGCACTCAGAATACCTTGAATCCAATCTTGAGTTGAAGGTGGTACAAGTAAAAACCTGTGGCTACGATCGTCGCTCATCTTTTTACATCTGCATCAAGCATAGAACCATGCAATTTACTTGCTCGATCCATTTGCATGACTGTTTGCATAAATTCAATATAGGAGATCGCCTTCAAGCTGTCGTCTATAGTGAGTTAAAAGTTTGACAGTAGAAATTGATAGAGTAATGGTTCCATCGCAAAGTAGAAGGCCGGCTCTAACTTAAGTTAGACTCTCAACTTGATCGAAAGTACACCCTACAAACTGACAATGCCGCGCTTAACGGCAACAATCACCGCTTGAGTGCGATCGCTCACATCCAACTTATTCAAAATCCGATTGACATGGGATTTAACTGTACCTTCACCGATGCTCAAAGCAGCCGCAATCTCAGCGTTACTCATCCCCTGCGCCAGTGAGCGGAGGACTGTCAGTTCTCTTTCACTCAGTTCTGGATTGCTGAGGCGCTGTACTAACTTTGCTCCTACATCGGGCGGAATATACTTCTGACCCCGATGAACGGTACGAATAGCATTCAGAAGCTCGTCAGGTTCAGTTTCTTTCAACAGATATCCTTTTGCGCCTGCCTGCAATCCCCGATAAATATCTTCGTCACTATCATACGTGGTTAGTACAATAATCCGAGCCGATTTAGCAGCAGCACAAATTGCACTGATAGCGGCAACTCCTTCCACTTCAGGCATTCGCAGATCCATTAGCGTTACATCTGGTTGGTGTTCCCGAAAGGCGGCGATCGCCTGTTCCCCATTTTCGGCTTGTGCAATCACCTGCATATCTGGGTCACGGTTAATAATCGTGGCTAATCCTTGCCGAAAAATGGCGTGATCGTCCGCAATCAGAACCCGAATGGTCGTAGCTTGGCTCATTGTAATGCTCACTCAAAGGTTGACGGTGACAATAATTTCTGTTCCTTGTCCAGGTTGACTCCTAATCGTGAGTTGTGCGCCGATGCGCTCAGCCCGTTCGCTCATGCCGAGTAAGCCAAAACCCTCAGAGGCTGAAATACTTCCAACTCCAAAGCCCTGTCCATTGTCTCTCACGCGCAAGCAAAACTGGTCGCGATTGTAGACTAGCTCCACTCGAATTTCGTCAGCATTGGCGTATCTAATCGCATTAGTTAATGCTTCCTGCCCAATTCGTAGTAAGTTATTCTCGACTTCAGTGGGTAGAGAATACACTGCACCCTCAATCTCATAATATAGAGTGACATCCATTGCGGCAGTTCTGATTTGAGCGATGAGACGATGTAGAGCGCTCTGTAGACTGCCCTCCTCCAAAAGCTGGGGACGGAGTGCCACGACCGATCGCCGCGCTTCAGTCAGTCCAGTTCGCGCCAATTCTTTAATCAGGTCTAGGTGTGCCTGAGCTGCTTCTAAATCATCCGTTAGCACCTGGTTTGCAGCACCTACCTGAGCCAGAATACCTGTAAACGACTGAGCGAGTGTGTCGTGAATTTCGCGTGCCATGCGGTTGCGCTCTTCCAGAATCGAGGCTTCTTCTGCTTGCTTCAGCGCCGTAATATCTCGCGCTAGCCAAATCACCCGATCGTGGTCGATTGGTGCAATGCGAGCCGAAAACCAGGCTTCTCGTCCATTTAGAAACGCACTGTACTCGACTGTGAGGGTTTGTTGGGTTCTCAGCACCTGCTGAATATAACTTAGAAATTCATCGGCTTGTTCCTTTCCGAGTTGATGCATGGTTTTATCAATCATCTCCTCAATGGGTTGCCATAGCAGATTTGGCTCCTGTACGATGATTTCAAGGAATCGCCCTTCAGCAGTCAGTACAAATAATGGATCGGGAATGGCTGAAAAGAGCGCCCGCAGTTCTGCTTCAGAGGCTTGCAATGCTGCTTCTGCTTGCTTGCGATCGTTGATATCCGTAACAACTCCCAACGCTCGGATGGGTTCACCGGATTCATTCCAGGTAACAATTTTGCCGACAGAACGAATCCATTTCCACTGACCATCCTGGGTACGAAGGCGATACTCTACTTGAAAGTTGGGGATTTCTCCAGTAATACAAGCACGGTAGGTTGCGACAACTGATTCTCTGTCATCAGGATGCAAACGAGCAATCCATTCAGGAATGGTTTCGTGGAATGTTGCTGGATCGTAGCCCAGCATTAAAGCGTATTCCGGGTTAACAATTCTTTCTTCAGTCTTTAAATCGAAATCGTAGAGTCCTTGATTTGAAGCGGTTAATGCTAAGCGTAGTCGTTCTTCACTCGTTTGTAGAGCGGCTTCTGCTTGTTTGCGATCGCTAATATCCGCAATCACCCCTTCAATGTAGTCATCGTCTGCATTCAGATAAGCAGAGAAAAGTCCCCAAAACACTGTCCCATCTCGTTTTCGCCCCTGTGCTTCATAGCTTCGCACTTCCCGATCCCGCTTCAGCACCTCAAGGAATTGTTGGCGATCGCTGGGATTTACATAGTAGTCTGTGGCGTGTTCAAGCCCAATCATCTCCTCTGATGAATCAAAGCCAAGCAGATTGGCATAGCATTGATTGGCATCGAGAAGTAATCCATCCGAGAGGCGGGTACGGAAGATGCCAACCTGTGAGTTTTCAAAAATAGTTCTGAACTTAACTTCACTGCGTTGTAATGCCTCTTCTGCTTGTCTACGCTGGGTGGTGTCCATTCCAACCGATAAGATTTCAACGAACTCTCCCTGGTCATTGAAGATGGCTTGATTAGACCAGGCAAGCCAAACTCGCCGACCGTCTCGACACAGGTTTTCACTCTCGCCTTTCGGGTACAATTTGGGATTCCGAAGTAAATCATGGATAAAGGGTTTGACATCGCGTCCAGAGGTTTCGATGTCTGGAATGATTGTTTCAAATAGGGTTCGCCCTAAAAGCTCGTGTTCTTCATAGCCCAGAAGTTTCACCCCATAATCATTTATGTAATGAATCCGTCCTTGCGTGTCATAGCGAATTATGACTGAATTCGCGGTTTGTAGCAGGTTGCGGTAATTGGCCTCACTTTGTAGTAACGCAGCAGTTCGTTCTGCAACCTGTTGCTCTAAAGTGCAGTTGTAGTCGGCTAGGAGTTTCTCGGCTTGTTTGCGCTCTGTAATGTCCTGAAAGGTAGCGATCGCATAAGTGATATTGCCCTGTCGATCAAAAACTGGCGTTCCCCGTGCCTCCAGTAGAATTGTGACATTATCTCGACGAATTTCTATATCTTCAGTCCTGATGCGTTCGCCTCTTAATGCCCGCACAATAGGCAAGCTCTCCGCTGGATAGATTTGATCCGTTCCCGCTACATAAAGCTGATAAGCCTCTGAGATCTGCTCTGGTGCTATGGAAGGATCAGTTTCTTTGCCCACGAGTTGATTGCCGCATTGGTTGGCATAGTAAGGGCAACCCTTCGCATCCACGATCGCAATTCCCACTGGAATCGCTTCGAGGAACTGGGTGATCTTGCTTTCTTTAGCCCGCAGTTCTGAGTAAAGGTTGGCATTTTCGATGGCGATCGCTGCTTGAATCGATAATAGCTGCAAGACCTGCGATCGCTCTGGTGTGAATACTCCAGTTGCTAACCGATTTTCTAAATACAGTACACCGATCAGCTTGGCTTGATTTAGCAGCGGCAAACAGAAAACAGATTGAGGCTGGCTCTGTTGAATGTATGGCTCATTAATAAAAGCACCTTCACGAGTCGCATCATTTAAGATGACAGGCTTCAGAGTCCGAATCACATATTGAATGATTGATTCTGGCAATTGATCGGAAATTGGAATAGACTGTAACACCTGAGTTGCACAAGCATTCTCATCGGCATTGAGTTCACAAGCCGCTTCAATCGACCATTCTCCTGAGTTTTCTAAAATCAGATATCCGGTTTGTGCGCCAGCATTCTCAATTAAAGTTTGCATCAGCGATCGCAGCAATTGCTTCAGTTCAATTTCACGAGAAATTGCCTGTGAAGCTTTCATCACTGCTGCCAAATCGAAAGCGGTATGGAAGGAATTAGAGATAGTTTCAGCAGTAATAGGAATTGATGTGGAAGCGGCTCTAGACGACTGAGAAAAGAACTGTGGATAGCGAGTTTCTAAGTCTTTAACTTTAGCGATGGCGCCCCAGCGAGCGTAGCAATAGTGCGCCTCTTTCATGTAGGTTTGAGCAATTTTTTCTCGACCTCGCGCTAAATAATGTTTAGCCGCTAATTCATAAGCGAGTGCTTCTTCCTGAATATACTCATTTTCAGCAGCACCTGCGATCGCTTGTTCATAGAACTCTTCAGCCTCAAAAAACTGCCCTAAAACTCGCGCTTTCTCTGCCTCGACCAGATGAAATTTATGGAGATAATTCATCGGGGCATGACTCGCCCATTTTTGCATCTTTTCTTGGTTGGTGTTAAAAGAGTTTAGCCAAGCTGATTTTTCAGAGTTTGAAGCATCGAGCAATAGGCTCAAAAGCGCCAGCGAATGATAGAAACAGAATACAGGTAAAACTCCTATTGCCCTCGCTTCTTCAAAATGTTGCCTTGCCAAAATGGCAGTCTGTACAGCTTGATGATATTCTCCGAATAGATAAAATAGTATGATTTTGTGCAGATATAGCATTTGAATTGCAGTTCCATCTTTAACTGCAATAGCGTGTGATAACGCCTCCTCTTCATTAAACACCCGACCAACTAAGCGACTGGGATTCTCAGACCTATCTAACAAATTAAGAATGGTCTGCCACACCATTGCAATCCAAGTTGAGGGACTTTCCCGTCTGATTCGATCAACCGCTTTGCTGTAGGTTGCCGTTTTCTGTTCCAGTTGGGTGAGTTCCTCACCGACAAAAAACGAGTGGTAGCACACCTCATATGCAGCATAACCAGCAGATTCAAAGTCTCCGCTTTCCACTCCTTCCTGATAAACCTCAACCAGCAGTGGTATCGTCTCCTTAAGATGTACTTTCCATTGCATAATCTGGTCACTAAATACGTGTAATGCTTTAGCCTTGCCTTTTTTGGTATTCAATCGTTCTGCCAAGGTAAGAGCCAATTGACCAAATTTATAGCCGAGTTCAATATCTTGAACAACTCCACATAGAACCAACCCGTAGCAGGCATAATACAGTGATGACCAGATAGCATTCCCGTAGTTGATTGATAAATTTACCGTTTTGAACGTAATCAGTATCCACAGTGCTGGTGATACTATGAATGCAGCAGACCCTATATTCGCTAGGATTGACATTGCTGCTAGCGGTTCTGGTGCAGTCATCTCTGGTAAATTAATCAAGTCTTTAATTTCTCGTTCAGCAAGTAGTCCCGCCGTTGACTCCAATCCGCCTCGAACATCTAACTCACTTGGATTTTCTGGTAAAATCACTCCCAGGAGCTTCAACACTTTCCAGCCAATTTTGAGTGCTTCTTTCAGGTTGCCCTGTGACAAATATCTTTGAATGCTGCTATCGTAAACTTGCACTTTGTCAACCACTGTTTTGGCACGAGCGAGTACCACTTCTACCAACTGTTCCATCTCATCAAAGCGACCCTGGAGATACGCCGCTTCTGCTGCTTCTGAGTACAGCGCTAAGGTCAGATCATACTCACTCTGCCAACTCTCTGAATTGAGGAGTTTAAGCCCTGTAGTGAAATACTTAAAAGCTGCTTCATAAGCCGTTGCTGCCTTTGCTTTCTGACCTGCCATTAAATTCAATCTGGCAATTTCAGTTCGTTCTGATCGAGCAGTGACTAGCTCAATTCCTTGATTGAGATGATCGATGATTTCAAGCAATCGATCGGATCGTTGCTCTGGTGAAGTTTTTTTGAACAAATTACGACCGATTTGGAAATGAACTACTTGTTTCTGCGATTCATCAATCAAAGCATAAGCCGCTTGCTGAACGCGATCGTGCAGAAACTTGTAGTCTTGAACTAACAAGTTTTCGTCTAATTCAGATAAAGGTTGAATTAATTCAGCTTGTATTGCTGCTAGTAGATCCTGAAAAATTGCTTTCGGTGATTTTTCGCAAATGATCGCCAACGTTTCTAAATCAAACTCAGACCCAACACAAGCAGCGATGGAGAGAACTTGCTGTGTTGCTTCCGGTAATTTCTGCAACTGACGCAGCAGCAACTCCACCACATTAGCAGTGATATCTTGAGCTTCAATCTCAGTTAAGTTACACTGCCAACTCAACTGTTGGGCATCAAAAGTCAACAGGTTTTCACCATACAGCAGCTTCAAAAATTCACCAACAAAGAAAGGGTTGCCCTCGGTTTTACGCAACACGACTTGGGCTAAGGAACGAACGGTATCAGGATTGCGATGTAATGTCTCAGCCACCAGTTGAGTCAACGGTTCCAGCGTTAAGGGGGGCAGGGTAATTTCTTGAAGCGCTGCCCCCTGATTTCGCAAGCTCTCCAGCATCAAAATTAATGAATGCGTTGAAGACACTTCATAATCTCGATAGGCTCCGATCAAAAACAGGGATTGAGTTTGCTCGTCAAGCAATATGAGTTCAATTAACTTCAACGTCGCAGAATCGATCCACTGTAGATCGTCTAAAAAGATGACTAGGGGATGCTCTTTTGCACAAAACGCCCGCACAAACCTTTGAAACGTGAGATTGAAGCGATTCTGTGCTTCTGTTGCTCCAACTTCGGGCACAGGTGGCTGCTTGCCAATAATGAACTCAACTTCGGGAATGACATCTATGATAATTTGTCCGTTGCTTCCCAAGGCAGTGAGTAGACGCGATCGCCATACTTCCACCTGTTCATTGGGTTCGCCCAAGAGTTGCTGCACCAATCTTTGCAGAGCATCGACGATCGCGCTGTAGGGAATATTGCGCTGGAATTGGTCAAATTTACCCCAGATAAAATAGCCGTGCTTTGCGGTGATCGGTTTAAAGAGTTCCTGTACCAATGCTGTTTTACCAACGCCAGCGTAACCAGAGACCAGCATTATTTCACGGACTCCCTTACTCCGTGCCACTCTGTCAAACGCCACCCATAATGCTGAAATCTCCGCTTCTCGCCCATACAGTTTTTGAGGAATGCAGAACTGCTCGGAAACATCTTGCAGTCCCAACGATATGGCGTTAATCTGACCCATTTCCGCCAGTTGTTGGGCACAGCGCTCTAGATCTGCTTTGATGCCCCAGGCACTTTGATAACGATCCTCTGCATTTTTTGCCATCAGTTTCAAAATCAGGTTTGAAACAGGTTGGGGAATCGTGGCATTCAATTCGTGCGGGGGAATCGGCGGTGTAGCAATGTGACAGTGAACTAGTTCCAGGAGATCACTGGTGGGAAACGGCAATTGTCCCGTCAACAGTTTGTAGAAGGTTGCACCCAGTGAATAAAAGTCGGTGCGATAGTCGAGCATCCGGTTCATTCGTCCGGTTTGCTCTGGCGACAAATAGGCGGGGGTTCCTTCTAGAAGATGGAGACTCTTGAATGTGGGATTGGTACGACTGAAGCGAGTGGCAATGCCAAAATCAATGATTTTGACAACGCCAGTCCTCGGATTAAAGACAATGTTGCCAGGATTAATATCTTTATGGATGACATGAGCCGCATGGATTTTGCCTAGAGTATCAGTAATGGCGATCGCCATATTCAAAAAAACCGACAGCGGCATGGGAGAGAAGTCTAATTGTTGCCGCATCCAGCATTCTAAAGACTCTCCACCAAAGTCTTCTAAAAGAAGAACCAGCGTGCGCTGGTAGTCTTGTTGGCTGTATGCCTTGACTACGCCTTCAATGTTGAGAAAACGAGTAATTTCATACTCCTGCCGATAGCGAGTTAATTCATGAGGAGAGGGATAATCCTGCTTGAGAACTTTGGCAATCACTGCACAATTATCTTGCTCTCTGATGCCCCGATACACCAAAGAAACTAAGCTCTGATAGATTTTGCTGTGGATAGTAATTCCAGGCAGGGTAATCATTGAATGCTCCCTCGATAAAGGACTGTCATCCGTTTCCCAAAGTATATCGCTTGCCAAACTCCAGAATATAAAGCTCCTTGTGTAGATCTTTATATCTTGACTTGTAATTGCTCAACTCAGTAGCCAATCAGACTGGTGTGAGGCAAGGGCATGGGAAATAGCCTGGAAGGCAGAGATACTCTGACGGCGAGCCGTATTACTGGGGTGTGCCGGTATGTATTGCAGGGGCATACAGGAGGGGTTTTCATACCAAATCAGGTTATCATAGAATACTAACAAATCAACCATAGTTAAACCAATGATAATTGGTCAGGTTTTTGATTTCATTGTTCATTTGTTGAAGAACACAGCATCTGGTAGCTAAAACATCTTCTAACTCATCAATACTTTCAAAATGCTCGTTAACTAAAGGTTCATCTACTAACGACCATAATCTTGACGGCACGGTTGGAGTTCTGGAGAATATGGGGGTAGAAATTCCTTAATTATTCCTGCTGGTAACTCGACTTTTGGGCTGGTATGCCATCCGGCTCTATCTTGAACTAACAAAATAATTTTTGGCTACTCTGCACCAACTTCGGCCGCAAATGTCTTCAACACCAGGTTGAACCACCTCGTATCTACGCGAGGAATTAAATACCAATAAGTTCTTCCGGTTTTGGGTTCAACAAATCCATAAACCTATAACCATTCATACCGATGCTGTACTACTGCTATCGGTCTTTCTCCTATGGGAGACCAAACTTTCCGAAGTATCGGTTTAAGTCCCACTCTATGCTCATCAAAGAACCACACCTCTATTTGAGCTTCAGGATATTGCTGTTCCAGTTCTTTGACCAATACTGGCAACTGTTTTTTGAAATCCTCCTGGGCTCAAGAGCGATGTTTAGGTCTCGGTTTTTGCCAAGAGTATTTGCACTTTTTTAAGTAATCCCATCCTCTTTGATTGCCTACTTTTTTTCTGCCGATTTCTTTCTCCAGCCACCTCGCTACTTTGGGTCCAGTCCAGATGCCGCCATCTTCGGGTCTTGAACGCAGTGCTGTCACTAATTTTGACAATTGTTGTTCACTTAATAATGGGGTTTTTCCTCTGATATGAGTCTGAGTTTCTTTGCGCCTGTTTTTGACTCCTTCTACTCCTAACTCATTATATTTTTTAACAACTTTTTTCACGTATTGATAATCTAGCCCCACCGCTATTGCGCTATTTTTCATTGTCCATCTATCATGCAACTTTCCATAATATATGCCATCTCCTTGCTTCTACTGGGTCTTGACTTGTGAGATATTTTTCTTTCAGTTCATTAGCATTGAGATGATTTGCCAAATATGCTTTTTTGGGCATCGCTTTTTATTTTTATGTGATTATAAGTAGTCTATCATAACCGGATTTGGTATCACCCTAGCATTTGCAGCCCACGATCGGCAGCTAATCAGCGGTAATTTTGATCGAACCATCCGAGTCTGGAATCTACAAACTGGTGAAAGTGTAAAAATCTTGCGGGGGCATACGGGTGGGATCTGGTCGGTTGCTGTATGCCTTGATAATCAACTATTAGCGAGTGGCAGTGGCGATCAGACTATTCGGCTCTGGAATCTGCAAACTGGATCTTGTTTGAACGTCTTGCACGAACACACCAGTTGGGTCACGTCAGTCAGCTTTAGCCCAGATGGTCAGTTTTTAATCAGTGGCAGTGACGATCACACCGCACCCTTAAAGTGTGGGACATCGCTACCGGATTTTGCATTCAGACATTGATGGTCGATCAATTGTATGAATGTACTTTCGATCGAATTCGGATTCTAACTTAAGTTAGAGCCAGCCTTCTACTCTGCGATGGAACGGTTAATCTATCAATTTGCACTGTAAAAAATTTAACTTGCTATAGGCGACAGCTTGAAGGTGACCACCTATATTGAATTTGTGCAAACAGTCATGCAAATGGATCGAGCAAGTAAATTGCACGGTTCCATGCTTGAAGGCATGAATCTTCAAGGTGCAACTGGATTAACGCACGCTCAAGCAACGACGTTGAAAGCATTAGGAGCAATTTCATAGTGAAGCGATCGCCCTTTGAACACGCGACGCGAACACCTTAACTCTATGCTTAACTCACGGATCTTAAGTGGTGAAATTTGGGGTTGTCTTGCAGACTCAGTTCATGGCGCGATCGCTTACTTCATCAACCATTGAGGGTAAACAGACGTTTCATTTAAAAGCACAAGCAGAGATGTTTAGCTTTTGATTTCATTCTGCAATTCCTCATTCACCAATCGCTCAAATAGGAGAGTTCAATGTCTAAAAATCAAAAAATCGGTCTAGAAGGACTGCTTCGTTCAGAAGATAGCATCCTGGTACTGATTGACCACCAGCCCTATCAGTTCACCAACTTGAACAGCCATGAACCTACGATGATCATTAACAATGTTATTGGTCTTGCCAAATCGGCAAAGGTGTTCAACGTACCCACAATCCTGACCACAGTCATTGAAGAAAGAGGGGGTTATATCATTAAGGGACTACAGGATGTTTTTCCCGATCAAAAACCGATTAACCGCACTTTCATCAATACCTGGGAAGATCCAAATGTGACAGATATAGTGAAGAAAAGTGGCCGCAAGCAACTTATACTTGCTGCGCTTTGGACCGAGATTTGTCTCGCAATGCCAGCAATCCAGGCGCTGGGTGAAGGTTATGAAGTATTCATCGTTACCGATGCTTCGGGCAGTGTTACTGCGGAAGCTCATGACATGGCGGTTCGCCGGATGGTTCAGGCGGGTGCAGTTCCAATCAACTGGATGGCTGTACTTGCTGAATGGCAACGTGACTGGGCACGCACAGAAACATCTGCGGGTGTATCAGAGATTCTTCTTGAGCATGGCGGTGCTAGTGCGGTTGCCCTTGCATGGGAACTTCAGCTCCTTGCAACAACCCCTCCAGCGGACGGCAAACCTGTCCAGGTCAGCAATTCCTCCATCTTCATGGGTCGATAGTAAAATCCCATTGCCACCAGAAGATTAGCGAGGGAAATCCTCTCTAAACACAGTCTTCGTCCCTGCTATGACAAACAGCAGGTTAGGGACAGAAACTCTCTTATCCCTAATTCCATCCTGCAATTCCTCATTCACCAATCACTCAAATAGGAGAATTACCTAATGTCTACATTCAAGTACAATCGTCTAGACAAGAATAATGCTGCGGTTTTACTGGTGGATCACCAAACTGGACTGTTCTCGCTTGTGCGTGATATTGGTGCTGCCGACTTCAAAAATAATGTGCTAGCGCTAGCAAGTATAGCCAAGTTTTTCAACCTGCCTACTGTTTTGACTACTAGCTTTGAGGACGGTCCCAATGGAGTCATCCTGCCGGAACTGAAGGAGAAGTTTCCTGATGCTCCTTTCATTCCGCGCCCCGGACAGATCAACGCTTGGGACAATGAGGAATTTGTTAAAGCCGTAGAAGCAACGGGTAAGAAGCAATTGATTATTGCCGGAATTGTCACGGATGTCTGTGTCACTTTTTGCGCGCTTTCAGCATTGGAGGCAGGGTATGACGTTTTTGTTGTCACTGATGCCTCTGGCACCTTCGATGAAGCCTGCCGCGATGCAGCTTGGGATCGGATGTCTCGTGCTGGCGCTCAGTTGGTCAATTGGTTTAGCGTTGTTTGTGAATTGCACCGTGATTGGCGTAACGATATTGAAGGGCTAGGTAATATCCTTGCAAAGTTTATTCCTGACTACAAAAACCTAATGACGAGCTATGCAACAACATCAAATGCTGGCTCTGCCAATCGCGAACGCCCATTGGTGACAAGTTAAGGCTGTATACCAGTTATCAAGGACTTTCTGCCAACGCTGGGTATGCCACTAGGTCAGGCATCTAGACTTCATAAGTAAATATGCTCGTTGGCGAAGGTTTTTCGAGCTGGCGTTGCTGAAAGGGTAATGATTTAAGTCGGTAAAGGAATAGTTTGATATTTCAGATAGTGCAGCAATAACCGTAGGGAAAACTTCAACATCTCAACCGACTTGGAGTAGCACTCTTGTTTTGCGATGTAGTCGAGCTATCCGGATGTCTTAGTCTAGTGTTTTCTCCTTCCACCCTTGTCATATACGTCTTACTGACAATGTGGTCGGCATCTTCGATAAAAATTGGATATACTGGCCAGCCGTCAGTAACATAAAAGAAACATTGCCAACACTTGACAATCCGCCACAAAGGCTTAAAAGTTTCTGCACGCACGATCTCCGATTGTCCAGGCTAAGACTCCTGGTTGCTTGTGATTCACTGCTGTCCAAATCCAAAGTTTATTACGCTTGTTGCAAATGTTGGTCTGGAGTTCATTAAGGTCTGTAATTTCGGGGATTTCATCGATCTCAGGCGCATCAGGGATTTGGCAACCAGCTTCCCTTATCCAGTGGATGATCGTAGTGTGGTGGATTCCGGTGACTCGCAAGGGTGCCCCGCAGCCCCATACCATTGAGGTACATTTTCAGGCACAGTTGCTTAACATCGTCAGAATATTTCCAATCGCCATAGCTTTCGAGGAATTGGCGACCGCACTGCTTGCATTTGTAGCACTGTCTCTCAGTACGATGACCATTCTTATATATCTCGTTTGAGTCGCAACGCCGGACACTTCATCGGGATTAACCTCCGTCCACTCTACTTATTCCTCTTTTACCATGATAACCATTAGTTTTTCAGCAACGCCTTCGAGCTAATCTACATTTAGTGTGAAGTTTTCAGATGCAGCGAACTTTGCCAATTACAGCGCCTATTTCCTAGCCTAACCAATTTTGTATTTTAGACTTTGAATTGTTCTCATGAGTAACAAGCGCAGAACAACCAGGAGAGATTTTCTCCAACTAACTCTAGGAGCAGGAGTTTCGTCTTATTTGTTAGGACAGCGCCGGACGTTTGCAACCACAGCTTTTAATGCAGATGCAAAGGCAGAATTAATCCTTACGAATGCTCGCATTGCAACTCAAGATGACCGACGTTCTTTTGCCGAAGCGGTTGCTATTAGTCAAGGTCGCTTTCTAGCCGTCGGTACGGATAAAGAGGTCATAGCATATAAGGACGATAATACCCAGATTATTGATGCCAGGGGGCGGACGGTTATACCGGGAATTAATGATACCCATACTCATCTGATTCGTGGTGGTCTTAACTACAACATGGAACTCAGGTGGGATGGCGTGCCGTCTCTAGCGGATGCCTTACGAATGTTGCGAGAACAAGCACGAAGAACTCCAGCACCGCAGTGGGTACGAGTCGTAGGGGGATGGACGGAGTTTCAGTTTGCCGAACGTCGAATGCCGACTCTTGAGGAAATTAATGCAGTTTCTCAAGATGTTCCAGTTTTCATCCTCAATCTTTATAACCTTGCCTTACTCAATCGCGCCGCACTACGCGCCCTTGGCTACACCAAGACTACTCCTAATCCAACGGGAGGAGAAATTCAACGCGATCGCAACGGGAATCCCACTGGACTCCTCATCGCCAAACCCAATGCAACCCTGCTTTATGCTGCCCTCGCCCAAGGACCAAAGCTGAGTCCAGAAGACCAGCTTAATTCCTCTCGCCACTATATGCGTGAAATGAATCGCTTAGGCATCACCAGCGTTATTGATGCAGGGGGAGGTGGACAAAACTACCCGGATGATTATCAAATCATTAATCAACTCCACCAGCAAGGTTTAATGACGGTTCGGGTAGCTTACAATTTATTCACCCAGCGCCCCGGCCAGGAAGTTGATGACTTTGAGCAGTGGAGTAAGATTGCTACTCCTGGTCAAGGGGATGATTTTTATCGCTTGAATGGTGCAGGAGAAATGCTTGTTTATTCTGCTGCGGACTTTGAGGATTTTGTCGAACCTCGACCGAATCTTCCAGAAACGATGGAGTCCAGCTTAACAGATGTGGTAATGCTGCTGGCTCAAAATCGGTGGCCGTTCCGCCTCCATGCCACTTACGACGAATCGATCACCCGCTTTCTCAGTGTTTTTGAAAGTGTCAATCGCGAGATACCTTTCGAGGGTATGCACTGGATTTTGGACCATGCCGAAACTATCTCCCAACGCAACATCGAACGGGTGAAAGCATTGGGTGGAGGAATTGCCATTCAGCACCGCATGGCGTATCAGGGCGAATACTTTGTCAATCGCTATGGGGAAACGACGACAGCAAACTCTCCTCCCATTAAACAAATGCTGGCAATGGGAGTCCCTGTCAGTGGCGGAACGGATGGAACGCGAGTTGCTAGTTATAACCCTTGGGTGGGTCTTTACTGGCTGGTTAGTGGTAAGACAGTTGGTGGTATGTCGCTGTATCCAGAGGCAAATCGGTTTGACCGCATGGAGGCGCTGAGGATTTACACGACAAATGCGGCTTGGTTTTCCAATGAGGAGGGAAATAAAGGTGCGATCGCACCCGGTCAGTTAGCCGACTTGGCGGTTCTCTCGGAGGATTACTTTTCGATTCCAGAGGAACGCATCAAAAGCTTGGAATCGGTCTTAACCCTTGTCAACGGCAAACCCGTATATGCAACCGATGAATTCCAAACCTTAGCCCCACCTCCCTTACCTGTTAGCCCGGATTGGTCTCCCGTTGCCCATTATGGGGGCTACCATAACAAAACAACGATTCCTGCGGCTTCGTCTTATCGACCTTCCTCTTTAGGCTGTTGTTCTCCAAGTCAGCGTTCCAGTAGCCAGTTGTCGTCAGCGTTACTAAGCAAGGTTGGGAGTTTAGCCGGATTTTGGGGAGGCATGGGCTGTGCGTGTTCTATTTAAGGCATTCTGCAAAACCCTAAATGCTCATTTACGACTGACTTGTCTGGACAGACTCGCTATACATACGAAGTTTACGACCCATCGCAATTAACTGGCTGTCCCCAGCGCTCCATTCGTGACAAGTTAAGCACTTCCTGGGGGATAGCTATAGTCTTATAGCTTCCTGGCTTGTTAACCCTGCTTTTAGATTGGGAGGATGGATAGGATATCTCCGGGCATCGGCGCAAGACCTCTCCAACGCTCCTACTGCTGAAATTTTTTACTACGCAGTTAATTTTGGATTTCCAGATTTGGGTAAGGAAGGAAACTTATTAGGCTTTGTTTTTGGACAACCGCCTAAAGTGATCAGCAATCAGTTTGGAGTAATCGATCGTAGCACCTCATTGCACTTTGAAATCTTCTACCAGTTTCAAATGAACGACCATCTCTCAATCACTCCTGGTGTAATCGTCATTACCAACCCTGAACACAACAGCAATAATGACACGATTTTTGTTGGCACCATTCGGACGACGTTTCAGTTTTAGAGTCTATACAGGCACGGTAAGAGCTGTTTTCCTGTTTTAACCATCCAATTTCCCAGACTGTTAAATTCTATGTTGGAAGAACCATTGGCGAGTAATACCAGTCAAGAAAACTATCTAGTCACCGCCGTGATTTCTCATATCGTGAGACCAGGACGTGAACAAGGTTATGAAGCATGGTTTCATGGCATCGCCGCAGATGCACGAAAATTCAAGGGACATTTAGGTGTCAGCACGATTCGACCTCATGATCATGATCATCCTGAATACGTGGTCATTCTCAAGTTCGATTGCTACAACAATCTCAAAACCTGGATTGAATCAGATATTCGGCAAGAATGGATTGAGCGACTGCAACCCTTAATTGAAAAGCCAGAAGCAATTCAAACCCTGACTGGGCTGGAAACCTGGTTTACGCTTCCTGACAAGCCGATGAAGGCTCCACCCCCGCGCTACAAAATGGCGATCGTCACATGGCTGGCAGTGTTTTTTACGATATCTATTCTCAATCGTTTGCTAGTACCACTCCTAGCTGGGCTTCCGGTATTGCTCAGAACGTTGTTGGTTACAGGTCTAACGGTTGCCCTGCTGACCTACGTGATTATGCCGCGCCTCACCCAGCTCTTTCACAAATGGCTGTATCCCACTTGATCGAGTACATATCTTGCACATTCACAGGAATCTTCCATGTCTTGTCAACACCTGAACGAACTGACGCTAGAGGATATGATTTCAAAAGCCAATTACCCGGTATTCCGCTGTGAGGAATGCCTGCGAATTGGCGATCGCTGGGTTCACTTGAGAATTTGTCAAACCTGCGGCAAAATGCTGTGCTGCGACTCGTCTAAAAATCAACACGCTCGCCGCCATTACGAAGAAAGTGGACATGCGGTGATTAGTTCAGCCGAATTGGGAGAACAATGGCTGTGGTGTTTTACCGACCAACAACAGAAGAACTATTGATCACGCGCCCCTTTTCTACTCGCGAGGAAATCATGATGTTAAATCAGCCTGCCCTAACAGATATTTGGCCGAGTTTACCCCTGGACGCATGGCAAGAGACCTATGCCACCTTGCACATGTGGACTCAAATCATCGGCAAAATCCGATTTGCCCAAACTCCGTGGATTAATCATTCCTGGCATATTCCTTTCTATCTAATACCAATTCTCCAAAATTATGCTACAGTATTTAGTGCCGATAGAATATAATCCCATCCCGTGATAGATGCGAT
>NZ_JAUBPW010000069.1:0-36965 GCF_036700965.1 Microcoleus sp. Pol8_D6
ATCGCATCTATCACGGGATGGGATTATATTCTATCGGCACTAAATACTGTAGCATAATTTTGGAGAATTGGTATAAACCACTGCCATAGGGAATGTTTTTAACAAGGGTTTTATTTCCCTTGCCATTGACTTTTTCAATACGCCTTTGAATTTCTGAGTCATCCCATTTATGACCAATAAATTCATAATTATAAGGTGGATCAGTGATACACGCTGAAATATAATTTTCTGGCAATGTCTTCATCACTTCACGACAGTCACCCACCAAAACTTCATTTGAGGGAGTTTTTTTCATTAGTCAGGCAGTTACTAAAGTGGGAAATCAACTCTTAATTATGCCAGATTTGCAGTCTAGTATCCATTCCGGTTGCATCAGTATAGATATGTTCGTTGCGACTTGTTTGGCTGCATACAACATAATTACGAGTCAACCGGAAATGCGTAAATCCTGACTATTTCAAATAAACCACCGTCACGCCTGCACCTCCTTCTTTTTGACTGGCGAGTTCAAAGCGGGAAACCTGCGGATGATTCGCGAGGAAATCGTGAACCCCGCGCCGCAAATGTCCCGTACCTTTGCCGTGAATTATCCACAGCACTCCGTATTCCACGGCTTTGGAAAGAGCTCTGTCTATTTCGATTTCTGCGTCTGAGACTCTCGCACCCCGTAGGTCGATCGAATTATTAGCAGTGCGAATGGCGATTTCGGGATTTGGTTTTGCAGGTTCCGCCGCTGCTTGCTTAGCTTTAGCCGCAGCGAGTGCTTGTGCTTGGGCGGCCGCCTTGGCTAATTGAGCTTTAGTTTCGGGTTTTTCACCGTCGAGGGATTCAATTTCTCCTAGTTTGACAGTCATTTTCATAATCCCAAACCGGACGCTCAACTCTTCGTTAGCGTCGGGGCCGCTGAGGACTTCGGCGGTTTGGCCCAAGCTGGGAATGCGGATGCGATCGCCCACTTTCGGCATAAAACTCGGTTTGGGTTTAGCCGGTTGTTGGCGAGAAGGCAGGTGTTTTTGGGAAATTTGATTTAAGGTTTCTGTAGCTTGTTGGGCATTTTGAGCCGTCTGGTTGCCCGACTGCAAGCGACGAATGATTTGAGCAATTTCTGATTTGGCCGACCCGATCGCCTCATTTACTGCCACTTCCTGAGCTATTTTTAGTTCTCGCTCCCGCTCTTGCAAAGCGGCTGCTTTTTGAGAAACTTCTCTGTGCAGTTTTTCGGTTTGGTGTAGCAGTTGAGTTGCTTCTCTGGCCTTGGTTTCCTGTTTCCGGCGCTGTGCTTCGAGTCCAGCAATCACTTGATTGACATCTTGAGAGGCTCCCCCGACATAGGTTTGAGCTTCTTCGACAATTTCTGGTAGCAAACCGAGTCTTTTGGCAATAGTCAGGGCGTTGGAACGTCCGGGAATTCCCCACAGCAAGCGATAGGTTGGCTGCATGGAATTGTCGTCAAATTCTACTGAGGCATTTTCAAAGCGGGAGTCTTGATATTTGAGGGCTTTGAGTTCGCCAAAGTGGGTAGTTGCAACTGTTAATAGGGAATGTTGGGCGAGATATTGCAACAGGGCGATCGCCAATGCACTGCCTTCTGAGGGGTCTGTACCCGCTCCTACTTCGTCTAACAAAACTAAAGATTTGGGAATTGGTAATTGGGAATTGGTAATTGAGATTTGGGGTTGGGGAATTTGTAATTTAGGTTTGAGAATTGGGAGAGCAGAAACAGAGTTCTGTGTATCTGTGACTTCTTGGTCTTGCTGTTGGGAATTAGTAATTGGGAGGTTTAACTTTTCTTCCCCTTGGGCCTGCGATTTATTGTGTAAAACTTCTAAAATGCGGCTGATGCGGCGGATATGACCGGAAAAAGTAGACAAACTTTGCTGCAAAGATTGTTCGTCACCAATATCGGCCAAAATATTGTCGAACCAAGGCAATTCTACAGGTTCGCGGGCGGCAACAAACATTCCTGCTTTTGCCATTAAAGCTGCCAAGCCCAAGGTTTTGAGGGTGACAGTTTTGCCGCCTGTGTTGGGACCAGTGATGGCGACGACGCGGATGTGCGGCCCGATCGTTAAATCGACTGGCACGACTGGAAAGCCTTGCTCGTGCTGTTGCTGCCAAACTAATAAAGGATGGCGCAACTGGCGCAGGGTAATTTGCGATCGCAGGTTACGAATTAATAATTGACTGTTTTCTGAGTTTTCCTCATCTTCTTTTTCGTCATCTTCTTTTTCGGGGTTTTTTGGTGCTAATTCTGGCTCTCCCAATTCGATAAATTTCGGCGGATTTGCTTGCAACCAAAAACTATAACGCGCTTTAGCGGCGGCTAAATCTAAAGTTGTAACTACCACCACCAATCTGTCTAAATCTGGTTTGACTGCTGCGACTTGCTCGGTGAGGGCGCGGCGAACTGCTTCTTCTTCGGCTTGTTCTTGCCTGAGAAACTGCCGCATTTGGTTGTTAAGATTGACTGTGCTGTGGGGTTCTACGTACAGTGTCGCACCGCTAGCCGAGGAGTCATGAACGATGCCCGGTATGGCATCTTTTTGGGGAGCTTTGACGGGAATGACAAAGCGTCCGCTTCTTTGGGTAATTAGCTGTTCTTGTACGGCGTTGGATTGGCGCTGCAAAATCCCCTGCAATATTTGATAAATGCGATCGCGCAACTGTCGCATTTGAACTCTAATTCCTGCTAATTTAGGAGTGGCTCTGTCTGCTACTTGAGCGCGATCGTCTATACAGCGATGGATTTCTTGCTCTACTTCGGGATAAGTCCGCAATTGGGCTGCCAGTTCTTTGAGCGTCGGCACATCTGCCTGAGAGTCAATTATCCGGCGCAATTGCCTTGCTCCGGCGAGGGTAGTAGCAATTGCCAGCAATTCTTCGCCGCTGAGCAAACCTTGCAGTTCGGCTCGCTGCAGAGAAGTGCCGATGTCTTGGATGCCTTCAAAACTCAAAGCACCGCCAGCGCGGCTGTCTAACTGATAAGCTTCCTGAGTTTGGGCTAGGAGTTCTGCTGTTTGAGCTTGAGTTGCCGGGATTTCGAGGTCGAGGGCGGCGGCGACGCCAAGTTTGGTGGCCGCGAAGGTAGCTAAGTGCTGACACAGGCGCGGCCATTCTAATAGTTCTAGTGTTTCGGCTTGAATCAAAGTTGAGGTGGTGTTGGTAATTGGCATTCTCAGGTGCTGACCGAGAAGGTGAATTTAACGATACTATTAATTGATTTTAAAGTTTTTTATTGTTTCCTGGCGCAATTTGAGAAACTCTCTGTGATCGCCCTCAGCAGTCTTTCGGCAGAAAGCTCTGATGTACCATTAATTACGAAGGAGAAAATTTGCATTTTTGCATTGCCCGTCTAAAATTATACCTTCTAGTGATACCAGTCCCCAAAAGATATGCAACTTTAGGCAAGCTCCCAACTATTATACAGTAAATCATTCCCAATTTTTTGCTCTAAAATATAAAATCTAAAATGGTATGGGCGATTTGGGGTTTTGAGGAAGCGGGCATCGGTTGTTTTTTGATGTAATTGAACTATTTTGGAATTTTAAATCTGTCAGCGCAATTCTGGCGGTTGTATCCTAAAAAGTAATTTGTAGATTTGGTAGAAGTATGGCAAAGATTCTGGCGATCATCGGGGATACTGTGACTTTTCAAGTTGTGCAAGAGTTACTCAGCCAAGAGGGACATCAGGTGAGAGTCGTTCCCGACGACAAGGAGGGTTTAGACTTGGCGAGGGAATTGTCCCCCGATGCGATAATTTGCGACGGGACTTCCCCTCAAATCAACTTTTTGGAGGTGTGCCGGCTGGTGAAAGCTGATTCCCTACGGGATAGCTTCGCTTCACGAGAATTGGCAACAGCCTATTTTATTCTGCTGACAACACCGGAGCAATTTGATGAAATCCAAGAATTGGATGCGCCCTTTGACGATTTTCTGTTTAAACCGATTGTTAAGCAGGAATTATTGGCGCGGGTGCGCGCGTCTAAGCGAGCGCGCGAGTTGAGGGCGGGGTTGGAGTTAACCCAGCAAGAATTGCAACTGTCGCGCGATCAAATGTTGCAAATTGAAAAAATGTCTAGTTTGGGCGAATTGGTATCAGGTATCGCCCACGAAATTAACAACCCAATTACATTTATTTACAGCAATTTAACTCACGTCCAAAGCTACGCGACCGATTTAATAGAACTGCTGCGATTGTATCAAAAAGATCTAGTCAATCCCGGATCGGAAATCCTGCAAAAGCAGCAAGATATGGATGTGGAATTCGTACTCGACGATTTATTAAAAATTGTGAGTTCGATGCGTACCGGGAGCGATCGCATCCGCCAAATAATTTTGTCGCTACAGGATTTTTCCCGCAGCGATCGATCGGGCTGGCAGTTATTTGATGTTTCCGACGGTTTAGAAAATACTCTGTTATTGTTACAGCACCGCTTGCCGGCTCGCGAGGGAAGGCGAGACATCAAGGTGATCAAACAATTCGGCAATTTGCCACAGATTGAGTGTTATGCAGGTCTGCTCAATCAAGCTTTTCTGAATATCATCAATCACGCGATCGATGCTTTGGAAGAGTCGGCTCAAGAGTTAGAGGAGTTGGAATCCATCAAATTTAAGCCTGTGATTTTGATTACCACTCAGGTGGTCGATGCTCAGCGAATTTCGATTGAGATTGCTGATAACGACATCGCACATAGCAAAGATACCACAGCCGAAATTTCCGATCCATTTTTGGGAGCAAAACCTGCGGAACCACCCATATCATCGGGGCTTGCTCTCAGCTATCGGATAATTGTAGAGCAGCACAAAGGAGAGTTCAAGTGTTTTTCCGAACCGGGTAAAGGCACTAAAATTCAGATAGAGATTCCGCTGCGTCACAGTTAATTAACAGTATTTACCGTTGGTGGGGGCGGGTTTTTGAAATGGTTGGTTGTAGCCGGAAATTCTTGTGAATCCGCCCCTAGAATGACTGCACTTTTTTCAGGTAAAATTTTGTAGAGGGAATGGCAGAAGTTATCGAAAAGAGAATAGAAATATGAATAATTCCATCGAGAGGGGCAACCACGGGAGATTGCCCCTACAAAACACGGTTATGTAGATGTTGTGTGTCTAGGATTGGAATAAGTACATGGACAGAAATATTTACACAGATATAATTTTGCAAGGCTCACAGGAAGAGAATTTCCGATTCTATTTTGTGTAATTAATTCTGTCCAACTACTTAACTAAAGGGAGACTTGCGCGCCTTGAGTATCAAGGCCGATCGCCCTTACATCTGCCTTTACCTCAAATTCCATCCAAGCCGCCGCCATTTCCCTCACAACCGCATCAGCATTAGTAGCATCCGTTAAAGCCAAAAGCGTTGGGCCGGCACCGCTAATTACCATTCCATAGGCTCCTGCATTCACGGCGGCTTGTTGCACCGCTTCATATCCCTTAATCAGAGATTGTCGGTAAGGTTGGTGAATTTTGTCTTGGAGGGCGCAGCGCACCCAGTTTTCATTGCCAGTTTCCAAAGCCCGCACTAGCAAACCGAGGTGTGCCGCATTAAAAATCGCGTCAGCCCGACTGTAATCTGCTGGCAAAACTTTGCGGGCTTCGGCTGTAGAAAGTTCAAAATCGGGAATGGCTACCACGGGCACAATATTGTGATGCCAGGGAATGTCGCAAATTTCCCAGGAACCCCCCCCCTGCCCCCCCTTGCTAAGGGGGGGTGATTGTGTGAGCCCCGCTTCGGTAAGGGCGGGTTGTTCTCTTAGCCCCCCCTTACTAAGGGGGGGTTGGGGGGGTGGATTGCTAGCAGCGAGGCGACAACCTCCGAGTAAAGCGGGGACAACGTTGTCGGGATGGCCTTCAAGTTCGATCGCCAATTGCATCACTTCCACCTGACTCAAAGGCTTTCCGGCTAATTCATTTGCACCGACTAACCCACCGACAATAGCTGTGGCGGAACTTCCCAAACCTCTAGCCAGCGGAACTTGCATATCTATATGTATCGCTACAGGGGGTGGCGATTGGTTGAGGCGATCGTATAACTTGAGAAAAGCTTGATAAGCGAGATTGCTGTCATCTGTCTTTACTTTGGCAGCTTCTTGGCCCGTAACGGTAATTTTTACTTTCTCTGTTGCTGAGGGTTCGAGTCGGGAGAATTGGAAGCGGTTGTAGAGGCTTAAAGCGGCGCCGATGCAGTCAAAGCCGGGGCCTAGGTTGGCGGTTGTGGCGGGTACGGTGATGGTGACGGTGGAAGTTTCGGGCATTTTTTAAATAGTTAATTTGGAGTGTTTAACCGCAGATGAATGCGGATGAACACAGATGGTTTTTTGGTGTTTGTGCGATCAACTATTTTAACTGATTCCTAGAACATCTTCGTAAATTTGTGCGATCGGGCATTGAAAGTCTACGCTAGCCAAGCGAACTTCTTCGCCCTCCGCGTAAGGGTAAAGTTCCCAGCGCCCTTCTGCATTGCGCTGGTAAGATTCTACACTGATTCTTTCTTGGTTAATCAGTACGTATTCTTGTAAAGTTTCTAAGGTGCGGTAGTCGGCAAATTTATTTCCGCGATCGAATGCTGCTGTTGTTGTAGATAAAACTTCTACGATTAGGCGCGGGTAGCGTTTGAAATATTCTAGGCTTCTATCTCTTTCATCGCAAGTCACCATGATATCTGGATAGTAAAACACGTCTGCTTGCTCAATTCTGGCTTTCATGTTTCCCCCATAGATCCGACAGCCTCTGCCTCTAATATGAGTTGTGAGCAAGTTTACTAAGTTGATGCAAATAGTTTCATGGGCATCACTTGCTCCTGCCATTGCATAAATTTCGCCTTGTCTGTATTCGTGCTTGATGGGGCTGATTTTTTCGCCTTCTAAATAGTCTTCTGGGGATGCGTACTTGTGACTTTTGTTGGCAATCATAATTGCTATTTGTTAAAGACTAACCATATTATAATTATAATATGTTTTCAAAAGCCATTTATTCTTGCAGCATTTCAAGGTGCTTGATGGCATCTTGATAATCGTTGGTATTGCCATCTTTCTGATAAAGTTCCGCTGCTTTATGATAATCGGCGATCGCCCCCGGTTTGTCTTCTAAGAACTCGCGGACTCTGGCGCGGTTGTAGTAGGCGTCGCCGTAGTTGGGGTTGATTTCAATTGCGCGATCGAAATCTGCTTTAGCTGCTGGATAGTCTTTGAGATTGCGGCCGTGGATGATGCCGCGTTTGTTGTAGGCTTTGGCGTAGTTGGGGTTGAGGCGAATAGCTTCGGTGTAATCAGCGATCGCCCCTTGAATATCTCCTGCTTCTGATTTGGCTAAAGCACTATTGAATAAATCTTCAGCAGGATTTTGAACAATCGTTTTTTGAGCTATTAATATTGCTGAGGATTTAGCAGAGACAGCAGGGGATATATTACCAAAGATAGTAAAGATTACTAGAGTAGCAATTAAATTGTAAAAGGATGATTTCATAATTTAGGCAAAAATTTGAGCTACAGAACAACTAAAACCGGGCAACAAAGGGGAAGTTAGTTCATCATTGCTCAACAGTGTAGCAATGAGCCTTAAACTTGCTTGTTCCCTGCGATAAACTTCTATTTGCTGCAATTGCCAATTCACAACCCAGTATTCCTGCACTCCTCGCACCGAATAGAGTCTGAGTTTCAAATCTCGATCGCGTCTCTGATTGTCTGCACCGGGGGATAATACTTCAACAACTAACTCAGGTGCGGCGGTTAAATGGCCGGCTTCGTCTAGCAAGATAGCCAAGCGTTCGTTGCTAGCCCAAACTACATCAGGTATGACATTATCAGCATCACTGAAAATAAGGCCGGGATTGATGGCTACTCGTCCCAAGCCAGTAGACATCGACCAAGTATCAAGGCAAGAAAAAAATCTGCCACAAGTCTGTTGATGCCCCCAATGCGGTGCTCTAGTCATAAATAGCTCCCCATCAATAATTTCATAACGATCGCCGTTATCGGGCAATAGTTCTAAATCGGCGGTAGTCCAGCGTACTTTATCAGATATTGTCTGGTTCATACAAGCACTATTAATAGGTGATAGAAACATTCTAAACGATCGAGCTTCTACATGATCCACAGCTTGAAACAATCGGGCTACACTGACTTTTGCTTTCTGCAGGCGAGACTCAGAATATTGAAACCCGCCTGGGCGCGGGTTTCGTTTTTGTAGAGGCGATTTCGCATCACCAAATTGTCCGATCGCCCAATTTAAAATTATTTAAAATTTCAAATCGCCCGATTACTTCAAAATAGTTTTAGAAGCAATCCGAGTTTTCTTGCGATCGGCTTCACTCAATTGTTCACCAGATTGCAAACGAGTAGCAGAGGTTTGCAGCACAGTTGCGGCACTTTTATCGCCCATTTGCAAAGCAGTTTTAGCTGCTGTTTGCAGCATCGTTGCCGCGCCGGCGCGATCGCCCTGTTGCAATCGGGTTTCTGCGAGTTGAGTTTGGCGGTATTTAGCCAAAGCTAAAATGTGCTGCTGTACAGTCGGGTTAAGAGCCGGCTGATAAACTTTCAAGACATTAGCAGAAACTGCAACAGGATCGGAAAGCAAATTTTGACCGACAGTCGGATCGTCGTAGCGAACTTGCAATTGCCCGATCGCCTGTGTACCTTCGGGCAACTGTCCAATATAAATATTAGCCAAAACTACTCGCTCTATATCCTTCATTAAATCTCCCAGGCGCACCATAAAGCGATCGCCCTCTTGCTGTACGGGTAATTCGATCGTATCCGGGGAAACTTGGGCGATCGGTTTTAGTTCGGCTAACCGCACTTTTGGCATCAGGGAAAATAGCAAATAAGCATTAGTCAAACCTACACATTGGACGCGGGTAAACAGTTTACCAAACTCGTCAACCGCATCTTCAGGACGCTGAATGTGAGCCAGAGCACCGCCGCCGGCATCAGCAATTTTTTCCAAAATATCTTGATTCCAGTTATCGCCAAATCCCAGAGAATTTAAAGTCATGTTGTAGTCGGCAGCCAATTTAGCCAACTTCAAACAGCGGCTGTCGTCGCCGTGTTCGTTTTCGCCGTCAGTCAGCAGAAATGCTTGAGATATAGCTTCTTTTTTGCCTTTGCCCAACTCTTCAATACCTAATTTAATGCCCTCATCAATTGCTGTGCCGCCCGCGGAGCGCAATTGCTCAATTTGCCGTTTAATGCTGCTGGGATCTCCTACAATTTGATTGGGGACGAGGACTTTGGCTTTATGATCGAAAGCCACCGCGCAAAAGCGATCCCCAGGCTTCAACCTGTCTAGCAACCGTCCGGCGGCTTGTTTGACGGTTTCCAAGGGGCGTCCGCCCATCGAACCGCTGTGGTCGAGAATCAGGCACAGGTTTAAGGGTACGCTGGAGTCGATCGAGCTTGCCGTCGCAGACACTGAAATAGCTAGCTGGCGCTGCGTCGAGGGCGCGGCAGCGTCAAGGTTAGGGTCGTTTAAAACCGGGAGCAAACTAACTTTCATGCGGGATACCTAAAGATTGCGTTACTATTTCTTTAAGAATAGCTCCATCAGTTCAGGCAACATTTCGGTTATATGAACACACCAATTAAAGCTGTGCAATCGCCATACTACGGGGAAGGTAACTCTCGGACGCCACCTCCCGATTTGCCATCCCTGTTGCTGAAGGAGCGGATCGTTTATCTGGGGATGCCTCTAGTGCCTGCGGTAACAGAACTGATTATCGCTGAACTGTTGTTCTTGCAGTACGAAGACCCGGATAAGCCGATCAAAATCTACATCAACTCGACCGGCACTTCTGGTTACAGTGGCGAACCCGTCGGCTTTGAAACAGAAGCCTTCGCTATCTGCGATACGATCAGGTACATTAAGCCGCCTGTGCACACTATTTGCCTCGGTTCGGCAATGGGGATGTCTGCGATGCTGTTAGCGGCTGGTACAAAAGGCTTTCGGGCGAGTTTGCCGCACGCTTCGATTGTGTTGCACCAACCCAAGGCTTACACGCGGGGTCAAGCAAGCGACATTCAAATTCGGGCTAAGGAAGTGCTGGCAAATAAAGCGACGATGCTTGAGATTTTTGCAAGCTGTACTGGCCAACCGATCGAAAAGATTACTAAAGATATGGATCGGTTGCTGTACATGACGCCCCAGGAAGCTAAAGAATACGGTTTGATCGATCGCGTTCTTGAAAGTTCGGAAGAATTGCCGAAACCGCTGCCTGCAGGAGTTATCTAATTCGGTTATTGCTTATTAGTTATTAGTTATTAGTTATTGGTTATGGTTTAGTGGTCATTATAGCCAAAACTAAAAAACCTGAAATAACAAGTAACAAATAACTAATAAACCACAACCAATTGCCCGCTCACCAATTACCAACTAAACGGAGTTCCGAATTATGCCTATAGGTGTGCCAAAAGTTCCCTACAAAATGCCGGGTGGTTATGATACTCAGTGGATTAATATCTACGATCGCCTCTACCGGGAACGGATTATTTTCTTGGGCAGGGACGTTGACGATGAAATTGCCAATCAAATCATCGCTGTGATGCTCTATCTCGATTCGGAAGATTCAGGTAAGGATATTATTTTGTACATCAATTCCCCAGGTGGGATGGTGTCGGCAGGCATGGCTATTTTTGATACCATGCAGCACATTAAATCGGACGTGGTGACGATTTGTGTGGGCTTGGCTGCTTCGATGGGTTCTTTCCTGTTAGCTGCCGGTGCGAAGGGGAAACGGTTAGCTTTGCCTCACTCGCGAATCATGATTCACCAGCCTTCTGGGGGGACGCGGGGACAAGCAACGGATATTCAGATTGAGGCGAAAGAGATTCTGCGCCTGCGCCACGAACTCAATAATATCTACGCTAAAAATACTGGCAAGCCGATCGAGAAAATCGAGAAGGACATGGATCGCGACTATTTCATGTCCGCTGAGGAAGCTAAGGAATACGGCTTGATTGACAGAGTGATCGAAGAGCGTGCGTAAGTTGTTTTTTCGCCTCAGTAGTGCGGGCAACCCTCGCACTACAACCTAGTTCACAATAAATTTTGGCAGAATCTTTACATTTAAGGATTCTGCCATATTTAATGGTATTATAAACGCTCATTCATGCTAAATGGATATTGCAGATTATTACCGACAGTTAGGACTGAGGTCTGGCGCGAGTTTATCGCAAGTTAAGGCCTCTTATCGGCAGTTAGCCAGACAGTATCACCCCGATGTGAATCCGGGAAACGAACAGGCTAAGAATAAGTTTATTGCTATTACTGAGGCTTATAAGTTCCTGGTGAATGTTGCCCCCCACCATGTTGCGGGGTCGAAAGTTGCCAACTCAACTGTGCCGCCTACTTCGACACCGCCGGATCAGAGGGTGAAAGCTCAACCGCAGGCAGTTAAAGTGACTCGAAAAGAGGCCGGGGTTCAATCTAATGCGGATCTGTCGGCGGTGGAACAAAAATTAAAGCAAGATGCTTATGTTGAGTTGCAGCAGTTGCTGAAATATCAGAGGTTCCCGCGGGCGATCGCCTTGATTGAGGGTTTGGCCCAGCGGGTGCCCGAAGATTTGGAGGTGCGTCAGTGGCAGGCGATCGCCTATCAGCGCTGGGGACGGCATTTGATCGGAGAAAAGCAGGTTGATAAGGCGAGAATTTATTTGAAAAAGGCTGTGAAAACTGACCCTCACAATCGGGCTTTGTGGGCAGAAGTTGAGCGGGATTTTCGCCTGCTGGAACAGATTTATTGAAGCGATGTTGTGTCCCCCTTTTGCAGGGGGTCTCCTTCATAAATTTTTAATTTTTCTAAAATAACTTGGGTATTTTCAGGTCTATTTTCTGGTAGCGGTTCGATCAATTCGTCGATCGAGTCTAGGAGTAACGGGTCAATATCTACAGCCTGGTTCCTCCAATTAATTTTACCAGTTTTTTCATTAACGGGAAAGTGGCTTGGCTGTATGCCTGTTAATAAATGTACAAAAGTACGCCCCAGGGCAAAAAAGTCCGATCGCACGCCTGCTTTACCTAGAATTTGTTCCGGTGCAGCGTATCCAGCAGAACCTATGGGTGCGGTCTCTATCTCTGCTTCTGTGGCGGCGCCGAAGTCAATTAATCTCAATTTCCCATGGGCTTCAACCATCAGGTTGGATGGCTTAATATCCCGATGCACTACATGATGTTTGTGGATTTCCTGCAAAATACGAAGCATTTGTTGCAGCCAATCAAGAGCCAGCTTTTGAGAAACGTACTGTTTTTTAGTTAAGAATTCTGCCAAGTTTTCTCCGCTAATTTTTTCCATCACCAAACAAGACAATTTCTGGAAGTTATGGGGGAGTTTAATTGGGAAATAACCGTCAGGTTCGACATGGGGAACTGAACCCTTTCCGGCCAGCCAAATCAAAACTCGCGCTTCTTGCTTGAACAAGCGAACTAAATCGGGATTGTGGCTGTGTTTCAAGACTTTTAAAAGTTTGACAGTTCCCCATTCGTTTTCCCCTGTTCCCAAATCTTCGACTTCAAAGATGTCTGTGGGGCGTGCGGGATTGGGCGATCGCACTGGTTTAAGGATACGATAGCGATCGGCAATTAACAAATCGGTGCGACAAGCCTGACAATTTTGAGCAGCAGTAGGATTTTCGCGTTGTTCGCATTGAGGATTGATGCAGTAAATCATACCATTTTAGATTTTAGATTTTAGATTTTAGATTGGCAATGACTGACGCTGTATCGGTTTAGAGCTTGCTTTTGCATTCTTTTTTGGGAAGTCGTATCACTTTGATTGATAAATTAGCATAAAACCCAGCAGTTCTGACCTTACTACTGGGTTTATATTTACCGCCCATTTGGGCACGCTATCACATTTAAGTCAAGGATTTAAGATTAATAGCATCGCGCTCTACCGATTGAGCTACCCCCCTGCGTTTGGTAGAGGGGGCTGGATATGAGCCAGCAACCTCGATGATGTGATTTTCCTGACATTCGTTTTAGCGATCGGCGGTGAATGCTGAGTTTAGAGTAATAGCTTGCTGTTGAATTTGTACGCAATGCTGCCTCTGCCAATTGGGCTACCCCCCTATTTTGCGCTCTATTTTGGGTAGGAGGGACAGGAGTCGAACCTGCACTGTCACATTTGTACGGTTTAAGTTGAAGTTTGAGTTTAAACTTGTACTCTGTTTATATCTTAAACCATAACTATCAAAAAAGCAAGCTCTTAGCGGAAAATAAATTGAAATATTCGCTCTCCCACTCTCTGTTCGTGAACTTCAAAATTGTTAGCTTCTTCGCGGGCGAACATAACAGCTTGCTGCAAGATCTCCACCCTTTGAAGCAACTCATTGATCCGCCGTGCTGGCAAAGCTCCAGAAAACTTGACAGTCCGCCAATAGCCGATCGTAATATCTTCGTAATAAACATCGACTTGAGCCGGATGGTGTTCGGTAGCTTCAGCTTTAACGTGATTGCGCGGAGTTTTAAAAGTCTTAAGAGTTTGCACCGGTTCTGTGGCCCAGCAATCTGCCGAAGCATCGAAGTTCCAAGTCTCGGAAGCATCTAAGACGGGAAGTTTTTTGATAAATGCTTGCAAATCTGCTAACTGCTTTTCAATGAATAGCAAATAGCTGACGGGAACTTGGCTCAAAAGCACGTTTCCGTCTACAGTAACGTCAGCACGGGCGCTACAATTTGTCCAATCTTTGGTTGCGGTTACGTCGAAGAGTTTCGTCAAAACTTCAGTTGTTTTGCGGATAATCTCTTCGGCTTTGACTTCAACTTTTTTGGACTCTGGCGGCAGTTGTTCGCCTTCTTCGTCTTTGGGACGGTAAGTGCGGGAGATTCCAGAAAGCACAGCGGGCTTCTGGAGAGCTTTTTGAGCTTCTGCCAGTTCTTGAACCGAGCGGCTTTTGATGCCTTTTTCGATCGCAATAATCTGATTTAAGCGTGCCATTGTTCGATTTTATTGACGCTGAACTCACATCAAGTCCGGTTGATTTTGATAATCAAATGGTTTGTCCTGTGGCTTTTAGGGCTTTGATAACTCTCCCTCCTCAGTACAAACCTCACGATCGTTCTTTAACCAGACTTGTTCATTTTGTAGTATTGCATAATTCAATATAAATTACAAGCTTTTTTTGTAGGCGCGGTGCCAAGAGAACCAGCCGCTATCCGTGCCCAGCAATTAATCTGTCAAAAAATCGGCAAAATCTCTAGCATCGCTGCCAAAGTGTAGCAAATATAACTCTTTGTCAGCGCTCCAAGTACCTCTGGAGATAGATGCGGGAATCCCTCTCAGGGCGCGTTGTCATATCGGGAAATATTTCTTAACATATAGATAACAAAGGGAATCCGAGGAGACACCAAAAATCCTTAAGCCCTTGGGGTGCCCCGGTTAATCAGACTTTTCGCAAACAAGGGCTAAATCAATGAACAAGCAGCAAAACTCCGAAGTTTCAGCATTTTTGCCCATGCTCCAAAAAGGCATTTGGCTGTTTGGGATTCTCTCTTGGATATTCGGGCTGACAGATAGAACTATTGCACTATTATCTGACGGATATTTGTCGGCGATCGATATTGTCCAGCTATTTACAGCATCATTTTTCTTCATTAGCTGGCTGTTGTTAAGCCCGTTTTTGGGTCTTAACTCCCAGAGTCAGCCGAAGGAAGAAGCATCTCCCTAGTTTTTAAGTTGTAATGTTAGTTTCTCCATCCCTATGAGTTTCTTCTGGGGCAAAGCGAGCCGGCCAAATGCGATCGCAAAAAAACAAAGTTCCCGCCGTCACGCACAGCGGAATCGCCAACAGATTCAACAGCGGAATGCTCACCAAACCCAAACAAACCAAACCAAAACTCCCGCTGGCCGGCAAACTAGCCCAAATTATCTCCAACTTCTCCTGAAAAGGTCGCCTGCGCCTCTCCAAAGGTGCATCTAAAAAGTCCAAACAGACAATAGTCGCGCCCAAAGCTACGCCACCCAAACTGCTAAGAATAGACCCGACTCCTGGAATAAAATTTAGCAGCAGCAGCGGTATACCGACGCTCAACAAAATTTGTAGTTTTCGCAGTTCAAAGGTGATCGCCCTTTGAATATCCCCAAAACTACTAGCCAAATTCATTGGTGCTTCTGCGGGCAATTGACCGTTCCGCAGCAGTTCCAATTGTTCGGAAAGTTTGCCGTACCAGGGCGAACCTAAAATCACGCCAAACTGCACTAACAAAAATCCAATTATCAGCAAAAGTCCTGACACTAGGAGTACGCGCAGCAGCCACCCGAAAGCAACTGTTAACACGCCCAGAAAGCTCAGCCAAGCTGGAAAACTCGCAATTAGAACATTAAATCGGGCGGACAAATCGGCAACCAAAACGTCTATCCCTGCCAAACTGGGAAATAGCAAGCTTAAATAAAGACCGATACCAATTATAAAATTTAGTACCACAGGAACTAATACATAAGTCCACAGCTTGGGAGTTTGCAAAATTAGCGTGAAAGCTCGCAAAGGATAGGTGAAACCTGCCAGGAGTCCAATTGGTGCGGTAATGGCGGCGTGGGCGGGATTTGAATTGAGCTGTTTTGACATATAGGTGAAGGAAGAAGGAAGAAGAAAGAAGGAAGAAGGAAGAAGGAAGAAAGCCCTTCGACTACGCTCAGGGTACAAATTCTATTATTATGACTGATAAGGATTTATCGCAGGTTGCCCAAAAGTGAAGCTTTTTATTTACCATACCCCGGAACTTACGCCAGCCGACAAAATGTCGGCTTGCGCGATCGCAGTTGATGTGCTGCGGGCGACTACGACAATGGCAACGGCCCTGAATAATGGGGCGGAAGCTGTCCAAGTTTTCAGCGACTTAGATAAGCTAATGGCCGAGAGCGAAAAATGGCCTGCAGATAAGCGGATTCGCGCTGGAGAGCGCGGTGGCGGCAAAGTTGACGGATTTGACATGGGGAATTCCCCCTTCGACTGCACGCCAGAAAAGGTGACTGGGAAGCGAATTTTTATCAGCACAACTAACGGCACTCGGGCTCTGCAGCGAGTGCAAGCTGCTGCAACTGTGTTAACGGCGGCTTTGATTAACCGCAAATCTGTGGTGCAGTTTTTGTTAAATAAACAGCCAGAAACTATTTGGATTGTGGGTTCTGGTTGGGAAGGGAGTTATTCGTTGGAAGATACGGTTTGTGCTGGTGCGATCGCCCAAAGTCTCCTGGCAGAAAGCGGTATTCCTGCGAGCGATTTTGCTGGTAATGATGAAGTATTTGGGGCTATTGCTCTTTATCTCCACTGGCAAGATCGGTTGCACGAATTGTTGGAAAGGGCCAGCCACGGTCAGCGCCTCCTCGGTTTAGGTGTTATTGAAGATTTAAAATATTGCGCGCAAACGGATACTTTAGATGTGCTGCCCGTGCAGCGAGAACCGGGAGTGTTGGTTAAGTCGGATTTTAAAATTCCTCAAGCTAATTTCTGGGTTCCATCTTCGGAAAAAACGGCGACTTGAAATTTTCTGGAAAGGCAGTATTAGTAAGGTGCGCTTAGGCGCACCCTACGGAAATTAATAGTTACCGAACAAGATTTTTTAAAAAGAAAGTAGTATTAAAGATACTGGGCAGGAACACAAAATTGTTTTGTCCCTAGTCGATTGCAGGCAATTGAGAATTGCTGCATTCACCGCCGAACCGCTGAATTAAACATTCGGCAATTCTGGCTGCTGCACCGGGTTCTCCCATGCGGCGCCAGCCATTTTCAGCGATTAGCTGCAACCTGTCGGGGTCGCGGAGCAAAGACTGGACGGCGCCGGCAACTTCGGCGGGATGTTTGACTAAAATTAATGACGGGCCTAACAGGCGACTTTGAGCTTCTGCAAAAGCGAAAGTAAATTGCGGGCCGTTTCCGGGAATGGCAATCGCGGGTTTTCCTAAACCTACAAATTGTTCTGTAGCCGTTCCTGCCATTGCTATTGCTAAATCGGCTTCGTACAAACAATCGTTAAAACTTTGCTGAGTCAAAATCATCGTGGCGTTTCTCTGCACAAATGTCATGGGCAATAGTAAATTAGGAGATTCTTGCTGCATTTCTTGAGCGCTAGAAACAGGAGGTCGCAAAATACTTCCTTCTCGCCGCTGCGTTCTAATTTCGCCGTCTTGTCGCCAGCCGAAAAATTCTAAACTAGGTCGCAAAGCTTCTAAGTTTAACTGGGGAGAAATGGCTCCGAAAAATAACAATTTGCGATCGGCAAACAGCGATAAAATTCCGGCTACAGCCTCTACTATTAGCAGCCAATTAGCATAGGCTTCCGGCGCTCTAGAACCGGGGAGTAAGGTGATGATAAGCGATCGCTCGATTTCCCGAAACTCTGCGTCAGGGCCGTAAAAACCGGCGGGGTTTTCCGGTTCGAGTCCGTCCATCATCGGGTTTCCGAGATTGTAAGCGGGAATTCCCAGCTTTTGTAAAGTCTCGGCGGTCAGCGCGTCCCTGGCAAAAACGGCCCGACAGCGCGATCGAGTCATCAACCAGCGCTCCCAAGGCAAATAAACCGATCGCGACCAATTCCACCCACCAAAGACCCTGGATTTGCGAGCCAGAGGCCCCTCCTCGTCCCGCAAATAATACTCGGACTTGGCAGTACCGACAAAGGCATAGGGCGCGCCACTGAGCCAAGCAAACACCAGCGGTACAATATCCCCGCAGGCTAAAATAACGCCGTCTTGATTCCCAGACTGTTGTTGGGTCCGCACCCAAGCGCGGATGGCTTTAAACTGAGCGATTGTCAACTGCAGCAGACCGCCTTTGACATCGCGCAAAAATTCCCTCCCGTCCATGTAAATAAAGCCGCCCGAAGGCATCCGCTGCACCGGGCCGATGATGCGGGCGTTTTCTAGTTGAGCGAAAGCTTGCCCTTCACCCACTAGCGGAAACACGGCTAATTCTGGCGGATGCGGGTGCTGTTGCAGTTCCTGCAAGATGCGAAGGGCGATCGCGTCTTCTCCGTGGCCGTTACTGAGGCAAAGTAATTTCAATCCCAACTCTCTCAAAAACTGTCTCTCATATTATCGGGCATTGGGCATCGGGCATGGGGTATGGGGCATGGGGTATGGGGCATGGGGCATGGGGCATGGGGCATGGGGCATGGGGCATTGGGCATTTGGCATTGGGCATGGGGCATTGGGCATACCTCACTTTTTTGAGAACTACTATATAGCGGAAAAAATGAAGTAAGTAGACCCGCACGAGTCCGGGACTTTTGGGTAAAATAGCAGATGAAACTCTATTTTATAGGTAAAATTGGATGGTACAAACCCTGCCAAAATCTTTGACACTCCAAGAGTTTCTGAAGTTGCCAGAAACCAAACCAGCCAGCGAGTACATTGACGGTGAAATTATTCAAAAACCGATGCCTCAAGGAGAACATAGTGTCATTCAAGGCGAGTTGACAAGCGCTGCTAATACTGCTCTTAAACCTCAAAAGGTGGCGCGAGCATTTCCAGAACTACGGTGCATTTTTGGCGGTCGAGCGATCGTTCCAGACGTGAGTGTATTCACTTGGGAGCGCATTCCCCGTAAAGAAAATGGTGGTGTGGCAAATGTGTTTGCGATCGCCCCGGATTGGACAATTGAAATCCTTTCCCCCGACCAAAGCCAAACTAAAGTTACTAAAAATATTTTATATTGTCTCAAACATGGAACTCAAATGGGTTGGTTAATCGATCCAGAGGAGCGATCGGTTTTTGTATATCGGCCGACTCAATCAACGGAGGTGTTTGACGAACCGGAACAGTTATTGCCCATGCCATCTTTTGCCAGGGAATTGCAACTGACAGTAGGAGAATTATTTGGTTGGCTATTAGAGTGATATCATGTCCGATCGAGCGATCGCACATGATATCACTACTGACTACTGACCACTGACTACTGACCATCGATATATTGCTTTAAAGTATTGCGAATTTGTTTGAGCTGAAATCCCTTAGCAAGTTGGCGCAGCTTCGAGACAAACGGCATTAAATTAGGTTCTAAACTCTCCAGCTTAGCACTCTCATCAAAAATTTCTTCAATGTCGCCCATAGCTGCGAGTTTCAAAAGTTTTACTACCGACTCAGAAGCCGCAGGTAACAGAGAAGAATAAGCAGGAAAATCAGAGGCTGGTGACAAACTGGGAGGTTTGCGCTTTTTGTTTTCCGAAGATTCCCCATAAATCCATTCTAGTCCCAAACGCACGCGCAACTGTTCCAAAAAGTGATTTGCTTCGATCGGTTTGGGAAGAAAAGCATCGTACCCTGCGAGGATGCTATCTTGCTGCGTAGCCTCGAAAACGCTAGCTGACATAGCGATTAACACAACATCTTTTACTTCCGGCAACTGCCGCAGTCTTCTTGCCGTCTCTAAGCCATCCATTACAGGCATCCGCAAGTCCATTAAAATGACATCTGGTTGAAATTCAACTGTTTTGCAGAGGCATTCTTGACCGTTTTGGGCCTCTGCAACCTCAAACCCCAAACGCAGCAGCAGCCTGCACAACAAATCGCGATCCAGTTGATTGTCATCCACGACTAGCACTTTCTGCTTGTTGCCAACAAAACCGACAAGCCAGCGTTTTTCCTGCAAAGGAGACACCTCTAAGTACCGTTTAGCTGCTGGCAATTCTAAATCTACCCAAAAAGTGCTGCCTTTTCCCAAAGTGCTGTGCACGCGAATTTCGCTACCCATTAGTTTCGCTAATTTCTGGCTAATCGAGAGTCCGAGACCTGTACCTTCAACAAACGTATTGCCTCCTACTTGGTGGAATGGCAAAAATATTTCTTCTAACTTGCTTTGGTCTATTCCCGTGCCGGTATCCTCGACTTGAAAGCGGATTTTTAAAGCGTGTTTGGCTGCGATCGGATTGTGGGCGAAGCGCATATAATTTTCTTTAAGTTCCGAACTCAAAGTCGAGAACTCATAATTTTCTTCTTGCCCTCGACTCCAGCCCCCTGTGCCGACATAGCCGACTTTGAAAGTCACACCGCCGCTGTTAGTAAATTTAACGGCATTGCTGAGTAAATTTATGAGAATTTGGCGCAATCTTTTTGGATCGACACGAACGCAGTTAGGCAGGGGAGAGACTTGTTCGTAATGGAATAAAATTTCTTTTTGAGACGCCCGCATCTGAAAGAGATCAGCAAGGTTTTTCGTAAAATTTAGAAAATTTAACTCTTCCGGGTAGAGTTCCATTTTTCTAGCTTCAATTTTGGAAAGATCTAAAACATCGTCGATTAACATCAGCAGGTGTTGACCGCACTGTTGAATATTGCTGAGACTTTCTTGGTGATCAGAGCTTAAGTCTTTGTCGGTTTTGAGGATTTGAGTGTAACCTAAAACGCCGTTTAAAGGCGTGCGTAGTTCGTGGCTCATATTCGCAAGAAATTCGCTTTTGGCGCGGTTGGCGCTTTCAGCAGCTAATGCAGCTTGTTGGAGGGCAGATTCTGCAAGTTTGCGATCGACAATTTCCGTTTTTGCTTGTTGAAATAGCGTCGATTGCTGGATCGCGATCGCCAATTGCACGCACAATTGCCGGAGAGATTCTATTTCTGAGGAATCCCAGGAACGGGGACCACTGCAATCGTGAGCTATCAGGAGTCCCCAGAGCTGATTTTCTGCCGTCGCTTGGACTTGGGAAATGCTTTCTCGTGCTTGTAAAATTGGCACTATTAAGTTAGCTTTAACTTCAAATTGTTCTAGAAATTCAATGTGACATTCACTCATATTTTCCGCATAAATATCTTCTATAGCGCGAATATTTCCTTGCTGGTAAATATCAACAAATTTATCTCTAAAACACGTATCTAAATAGTCAAAACTTTGCAGGGGAACTATATCTTTGGCTACAGATTCGACAACTACAATACCGCTCCAGTCGGGATTAAAGCGGTAAATAACTGTGCGGTCTGTTTGCAAAAATTGCCGCACTTGTTCGACAGCAGTTGTCAGGACTTCTTCTAAATTTAGGGAGGAGCGAATGCGATCGAGCATGGCAACTACCAGCCGTTCTCGCCTTAATTGCTGCTGCAGGGCGATCTCCGCTTGTTTGCGTTCGGTGATGTCGGTAATTACTCCCACTAACCCGATTAAATTACCAGTTTCATCTTTGATGGCGTCGGCGCGAAATAAAGTTGTTACCAGTTTGTTGTTTTTAGTGTTGATTTTGAGTTCGCCTTGCCAAGATTTGCCTTTACGGAGCCTTTTAAACATTTCTAGCAGCACATTACTTTGGGGGTAAATTGCTGTTAATCCGCCTGCTGTGTTTAGTTCTTCTGCTGTGTAGCCGTACTGTTGAACAAAAGCTTGATTGTGGTAGAGCGATCGCCCTGTCAAGTCAGCAATGCCGATCGCATCGCTGGTGCTTTCCACCGCTTGAGTAACTCGCAGCAAATCTAATTCTGCTTGTTTGCGATCGCTAATATCAGTAATAGTGCCGATATAGCCTTTAATTTCCTGCTTGTCTCCGATTTCTGCAATTGCCTGACAGATCACCCAGATTACCCGACCGTCTGGACGCTGAAAGCGGTATTCTGATTTAAAAGGAATTTTCTCAAAAATTGCTAGATGCCATTCATTTTTTACTCGCTCGACATCATCGGGATGTATGGCATTCATCCAGCCTATTTCTGCTGCTACTCCTGCGTTTAATCCCGTAATTTCGCTCCACCGTTTATTCACATAAAGGCAATTTCCCAAGGTATCGGTATGGAATATGCAAACTGGCGATGCTTCTGCTAAAGTTTGGTAGCGACGCTGGCTCGATCGCAGGGCTGATTCTACCTGTTTTCTATTAGTTATATCGCGGACTATAGAAATTATTTCGCCACCGACAAGCATGGTCAGCGACAATTCTTGAGGGAACTTAGTACCATCACGGCGCTCACCGATAGCTTCTATATTGCAGTACCCTTTTTGCAGGAGCATCGGCATTATTTGTAGTTCAAAAAATAGATTTTCTGCTTTGCTGTAAAGCATTTTCCATTGCTTCCCATACAATTCGCTAGGGCTAGCCAAGCCGTACATTTTGAGATAAGCGTCGTTGGAATAAATACATTCTTTATTATTATTAAAAATAGCGATGCCGTCATAAGCAGCGGCCATTGCTACTGCTTGTCGCTGGAGTTGGGACTCTGCTTGTTTACGAGAGGTAATGTCGTGACCTACTGAGTAGATTAAACCTTCTTCGCTAAATGGCGATGCCGTCCACAGGAAGTATTTGTAAGAACCGTCTTTGCAGATGTAGCGGTTTTCAAAGGAGATACTGGACGTACCCGCGATTAGTTTTGCTCCTTCGGCTGCGGTGGCTTTTCGATCGTCTGGATGAACAAATTCGATCATTGGCTTGGCAAACAATTCACTAATACTGTAGCCTAAAGCTGTTGACCAAGCTGGGTTTAAACGTTTAAAATGACCGTCAAAACCTACAATACAAAGCAAGTCTAAGGAGATGGTAAAAAAACGATCACGCTCTGTTTGTGCCTGCTTTAATTCAGTGATATCCATCACTAAACCGTCCCAGAGAATATCGCCTTCGCTGCCAGATTTGCTCTCATTAGTGAGCCTTTCTGGTCTCGCCGCTCCTTGCAGCCACTTAACTTTTCCAGATGGTAAAGTCTGCCGCCACTGCTGCTGCCAAGGTTCCAGCGTAGTGGCTGAAATTGCGATCGATGTTTTTAAATCTAAGAGATCGTCTGGGTGAATTCCCTTGGAAATCAGTTCCGCATTTTGCTCTATTGCTTCTGCCTCTAATTCGTAGAGTTGGCGGCTGCCTGAAGAGATGTAGGGGAAAGACAATTTTCCCGTTGTTGACATTCGTAATTGATAAATTATTCCCGGCAGGTTAGCTACCAATTTTTGAAAGCGAGCTTCGCTTTGTTCCAGGGCTTTTTGTTGCTGTCTGTATTCGGTAAAATCTCTAATAGTACCCACTATTACTTTACTGCCGTCTGCTATTTGGAAGACGCTTTTTTTGGTAGAAATTATGTGTTCTCTCCCGGCAGAGTCTGTGAATTTTTCTTCGGTTTCCAAGCATACACCCGTTGTCAATACTTCTTCATCTTTTGTCCAAAAAACAGCAGCTTCTGATTGGGGGAAAAAGTCATAATCTGATTTGCCCATCAGTTCTTGTCGCGATTTGCCGACCAACTGACAAAAAGCATCATTTAATATCATCCAGCGGTGTTGCTCATCTTTGACAAAAATTGGGTCTGGCGTAGCATTTATGGTGTGGTTTAAAAATTCTTCTGACGCTTTCAGTTTGGCTTCGTAGCGGTAGCGATCGCTCACGTCCAACACTACTTCGATTATCCGGTCGATAGACCCGTCCAGGCGACGGATGCACCGCCGGGAAACTCGCGTGTGAACTATTCCGCCGTTTTTTCTGAGCCACCTTTTGTCTAAGATGTAACCGTCGAGCCTACCTGCTAACATCTGAGAAAAATTTTCACAATTAGCCTCCAAATCTTCTGGATGAGTCAACTCTAGCCAATTCTTTTGCACGAGTTCGTAGCGCTCATAGCCAAGTAAATTGCACAGGGCATCGTTAACTTCTATCCAGTGGCAATTTAGAGAAATTTTGCTGTCAATAATTGGAGCGATGATGGCAATGCCAATCAGGGAATTTTCCACCACCGAGCGATATTTTTCTTCACTTTTTCGCAAAGCATCTTGACTGTTCTGGCGTTCTATGGCGTAACGGAGCGATCGAATTAACAGTTCGCTGTCGATTTTTCTTTTTACCAAATAATCCTGTACGCCGACCGCAATCAACCGCAGGGCAAGTTCTTCGTCGTTTTGGGCGGTCAGAACTACGATCGGCACATTTACCCCGTACTCTTGTACCCGAGCTACCGTCTCGATTCCCAGACTATCTGGCAATGAAAGGTCTAATAAAATTATGTCAAAAGTTTCTTGATTCAATCGCTGCTGCGCTTCGCTGAGGCGCTCTACTTTCGTCAGCACTATACGCTGCGAGCCACCTATTTCTGACAGCAAATCTTCAATCAGCTCAGCTTCATGAGGGTTGTCTTCTACTAACAGAACTTTAAAGCAGATAGGAGGCAAAGCTAAGTTAAAAACTGCTTTCATAATATTTATTAGTCAAAAAAATGTTAAACCAACTTGAATTATACCTTGTGTTTGCAGGGCAGTTATTCAATTGCCCGTACACATATATCGACCGTAAGATTGCGGGGTGAGTAAGCAGTACAAAAATTGTGTTTAATTATTATTCTATCACGCACTAACTAGACTGTCAACGCGAAAACTTTTTTATTCTAAATTGCAATTTATAAGAGTTAAAACAAGAATCCCAATGTAGCCCATATTCCAATCCCAATAGTCACCTTTATTGCCAATAATTTACATATTTTATTTGCCCTATAAAATCGTGTTAAGTCGTAGGTTTTACTTGCTATTTTCTGGCTGAAAATATATAAAACAATTCAGTTTACCTACCTTATAGCTTATATCTTTTGACGAAAAAATGTCTCTACTAAGCGAGAGTAAAGTGAAAAGTTGAACCTTGCTCCGGTTCCGATTCCACCCAGATACATCCGCCGTGAAGTTCCACAATTTTTTGACAAATTGCTAAACCAATACCTGTCCCAGAATATTCTCTTTGAGTGTGCAAGCGCTGGAAAATTTGAAAGATGCGTTTTTGATGCTGGGGAGCAATCCCAATTCCATTATCAGAGACAGAAATTAACCAGTTTTCCTCCTGTTTGCAAGCGGCAATATGAACCACAGGCGTTGCATCGTGGCGATATTTAATCGCATTGCTGACTAAATTTTGAAATAGCTGTACGAGTTGAGAAATATCCCCCATTACCCACGGTAATTCGCTGTAGGTGACAACGGCTTTAGTCTCGCGGATCGCCCCTTGCAAGTTCGCGAGTGCTTGCTCGACTGCGTGATTACAATCTGTCATTTGAAAAGGTTTCCGACTCCGGCCAACGCGCGAATATTCGAGTAAATCGTCAATTAAAGTTTGCATTCTGGTGCAGCCTTGAACGATATTGCCGATAAACTTACTACCTTGGCTGTCGAGTTGGTCTTTGTAGCGTTTTTCTAAAAGTTGAGCGTAACTGGCAATGGTTGCTAAAGGCGCTTGCAAGTCATGAGAAGCCACATAAGCAAATTGTTCTAGTTCTGCATTTGAACGCGCCAATTCTTGGTTAGATTTTAATAGAGCAGATTCGGCGCGCTGGCGGTGGGATATCTCTTGTTGGAGTACCAAATTTTGCTCTTGCAGAGCTTTTTCAACAGCGCGACGGGTGCTGATTTCTTGTTGCAAGATTTGGTTTTTTTCCTGAAGAGTTTTTTCGACTGCTAAGCGGCTCGTGATTTCTTCTTGCAGCAGCATATTTTGTTCTTTTAGCTGCTTTTGTAAATTCCGCAGACTAAGGTGACTTTCGATGCGGGCGAGCACTTCTTCAAACTGAAATGGCTTGCTGATATAGTCAACAGCTCCCACAGCAAATGCGTTTACTTTGTCGAAAACTTCATCTTTAGCGCTGATAAAAATTACCGGAATTTCGCGAGTTTTAGGCTCTAGTTTCAAGTGCTGACAAACTTCATAACCGTTCATTTCCGGCATCATTATGTCGAGCAAAATCAAATCTGGTGGATTAGAATTGCAGGCTCTCAAAGCCATTTTTCCGTTAATCACGCAGCGGGGGGTGTATCCCCTCTGAGTCAACATCGTAGACAACAGACGCAGGTTTTCTGCTGTATCGTCTACTACTAAAATGTTTCCTAACGGCGTCCCTGGTTGGTGATTGTTCATTAATTATTTCCCAGTTCCTCTTTTGTTCACAAAAAATGTTGGCAGCTATTTTATTTAGGACTTACGGAAAACACCCGGTTTCCAGTAGGATTATTGCGGAAATAAAACGAGGAATCCGCTCATAAACCGGGTGTTTAGCCGTTTGTGAACAAGCAAATTCCTGTTATTATTCGTTTACCGATCCTCAAATCCCCAGCAGCAGAGTCAAAGCATTATTGTCCCACGTCAATCCTTTGTCTAAAACGTTAAATCCCGCAACTTTGCACATAGCTTCTAAAGCAGTAGCTGTAGGCAGCCACCAGCACGCCGCAAAGTTGTTAATGTCAAAAACTGCTTTCTCAGTTATCCCTATAAGTTGGTTGTTGTTGATGTATGTCCGCCAATAAGCTGTTAAAATAGCTCGTTCTGCGTCGTCCAAAGCGGGAATAAACATTACTCCAGAAGCGGGAATTTCATAGCGTCCAAACTCATTTTCTATTACTTCTTGAGTAATAGCTGAAGTGAAAATTAAATGCTCGCGAGTTATCTGACGCAAAGCAACTAAAATCTGCAACGGATGGGGGTGATGGTACAAAACTCCTGCACAGTGAACTACATCGTAAGGCTCGCCAATGTCTGCAAGCTGAATCTGAGTGATATCTTGATTGATACAGTGATAATTAGCAATATTTAAACTTGTCATGCGATCGTGAAAATCTTGCCACCAGTTGAGGGATGCCGGCATGGCATCAATCATTGTCAGAGAAACTGCACCGTATTTGCTAGCTACAGATACTTTTTCGCTGACAGTTCCCCACAAGCCGCCGACTTCTGCAAAAGTCTTGCCTTTGACTACTCGGGCAATATAGCGATCGCGAATATCCTTAGCCTCTAACTCTAATAATAGAGTAGATTCCCCTGTTTGACGCTGTTTTTCTAAAATCTCCTCTAATTTTGGGGATATTTCTGGATCTTTTGGTCTAATTTCTAATGCCATCAAGTACAACATTATGGCTTCGTTAAGCTGATCGCTCTCAGCAAATTTTTGGGCGATTTCGCAGTAAAATTCAGGAGCGTGCTGCGGCTGCATTTCGTGGTGATAGTAGCTAGTTGCTACATCTGAATCTACCGGAGTTCTTTTAATTAGAGCCTCCCCTAATTTTATGTAAATTCCCGGTAGAGACGGCTCGATTTGAATGGCACAAATGTAGGCGGAAACAGCATCGTTCCATGAGTGACTTCCACTCAAAGCATCGCCTAAATTGTAATAAGACCAAGAAATAGTAGGATTAAGTTCAATAGCACGTTGGTAAGCGGTAGCTGCGGCTTTCCACTGTTGGGTTTTTAACAGCGCTTCTCCTAAATTGTGGTAAGTCCAAGAGAATTCTGGATTGAGTGCGATCGCCCGCCGATAAGCGAGTGTTGCTTCTGCAAACTTTTGAAGTTTAACTAAAGTCAAAGCTAAGTTATAATGAGACCAAAATAAATCTGCATTTAGGGCGATCGCCTGTTCGTATGCAGCCTCAGCTTCTGACCACTTTTCTAGTTTAAAAAGAGCATCTCCTAACTGGTGAAAAGCTGCGAAGAAATTCGGGTCTACTTCAGTAGCGCGCTGGTAAGCTGCGGCGGATTCAGACCATTGTTCTAATCGATCGCAAGCTGCACCGATGCTGTAGTAAGACCAAGAATAATCCGGGTTAATTTCAACAGCCGTGCGGTAGGAGATCGCAGCTTCTTGCCATTTTTCTAAATTGAGCAGCACGCTGCCTAAGTTGTAGTATGACAAAAAAGAATTGGGATTTAAATCAATACTTTTTCGGTAGGCAGCCTCCGCTTCGCGCCATAGTTCCTTAGCTTGTAAAATATTGCCTAATTTGTAATGAAACTCCGAAATATCCGGCTGGAGTTTAATAGCTTTGCGGTAGTTAACAATAGCTTCGTCCCACTGTTTCAAATTGCTAGCAGCTTCTGCTATTTTACAATAAGCTTCGCAACAACTGGGGTTTAAAAAAATGGTGCGGTGGTAACAAACTAGCGCTTTTTCGGGTTTATTTTGGGTCAGCAAAGTATTACCTAAATCGAGATATTCTTCTGCTATTTCTATCGGTTCCACGATCAGTGCTTGATACCAACAGTCTGCTGCTTCTTCAGCTTTGCCGACTTGGTTAAATATCCGGCTCAAATTACGGTAAAATCCTGCAAAGTTTGGTTGCAGGGAGATGGCTTTTTGGTAACAGCCGATCGCCTCTTGCCACTGTTCCAATGTAGCGCAGAGAGTGCCGAGGTTAGCAAAAGCTTCGGCAAAATCGGGTTGCAGGGCGATCGCAACTTTATACCAATACCTTGCGTCTTCTAGTTTACCCTGAGCTTGCAGCGCTTTCCCCAAGGTCTTGCAAGTCTCTGCAGAGTTGGGATCAGATGCCAAAACTTGTTGGCAAAGTGCGATCGCTCTATCGAAGTTGCCTGTAGCTAAATAAAGTTCTGCCTGTTGCTGAAAATTCACCTGCGCTGTTTCCGAATTCATTTTTTATTTTCCTTTTGAGTTATCATTCCATGTAAAATTATATGCTACACTTTGCCAAACTTCAAGTTTCTGTAAGTAGAGCTAGCGAGCTGAGAATAGTTCTGAATTTCCGCGAGATTAATATAAACTAGACATTAATAGGTTAACAGCGAGCTAAATAATGTCACCAGTCAATCCAACACCGCTAATCAGCGTAATTATACCTGTATATAATGGCGATCGCTACATCGTACAAGCGGTGGAAAGCACCCTAGGTCAAACTTTTACTAATTTGGAGATTATAGTTGTAGACGATGGTTCCACAGATCGCACGCAGCAAGTATTGCAGCCTTATTTTGACAGAATTCGCTACATATACCAGGAAAATCAAGGAGTAGCAGCCGCCAGAAATATTGCTTGCCAACTAGCGCAAGGCGAGTTTTTGGCATTTCTAGATGCCGATGACTATTTCCTACCATCCAAACTAGAAAAACAACTAGCTTGCTTTGACGCTTACCCCACCTTAGATATGGTGCAAACAGGTTGGCTGATCGTCGATGAAACCGGGCGAGAGATTTCTGCTGTCAAGCCTTGGCAGCAAGCGTCTAAATTAGATTTAGAAAGCTTTATTATATATAAATGCGTGCGGCCGAGTGCGATAATGCTGCGCCGAAAGTGGTGGGTAAAATTGGGCGGTTTTGATTCTCAGTTTCCACTAGCAGAAGATTTAGACTTTGCCTTGCGTTTAGCTTTAAAGGGGTGCAAAGCAGTTTGGTTAGAAGAAACACTTACCTGTTATCGCCAGCACAATTCTAATCTCATGTCAATCGGTTTTCGCGTAATGAAGAATATAGAAATTGTGATGAAAAAATTCTTCGCTCGACCCGATTTGCCTCAGTCAATCCGGCAGTTAAAAAACCCGGAACGCTATCAATGCTTAAAGTGGCTGGCATGGCGGATGTATCGCGACGGTCATCTAGCAGAGATGGCACACTGTTTAGAAGAGTCATTGCAATATACGCCTTTTTCGCCCACAAAAACAGTTTTGAATTGGCTAGAAAGTTTTCAGATGGCTTCGGAAGAATATGGTGAAAATTTTGACGCTTATTCGCTGAGTAAGTTAGCAGAATGGCAAGAGATTATTATGATGGTGATGACTAATCCACCCCAATCTCAACAGAGTTATATTCCCACACATTCAAAAGCTCAAGCGCATATTTTACTCTACAACACGGACGATCCGGGGGTGGGAGGATTAGCACAGTACAATCATGCCATTCTTTGTCAGTTAGCCTTATTAGGCTATCGAGTCACTTGCGTGCAAACCAAACATTCTAGCCCCTTGCTGGAGCGAGAAAGAGAGTTAGGTATAGAACACTTGTGGCTGGATTTTAGCGGCCATAAAGATTTACAGCGGGTGTTAAGAAATACTCAGGATGCACGAGAGCTTTTTGCTAGCAATCAACCGGATATGATTATTTTTAGCGATGGTTGGCCCTTTTCCAATTTTGCAGCTAAACAGGTAGTTATTGAAATGGGAATACCATACATGATGGTGATTGGGTTAGTTATGCCAGAACACGCAACTTTTGCCTGCGGGGATGTAGTGCCTTATGTAGAAGGAGTGCTCTACCACTGCCTGCAAGCTAGAGCCTTGATTGTTGGCGCTTACGAACATTTGAATTTATTATCCCAAGATTTCAAGTTGCCAAAAGAGCTAGGACAAGTGATTTACTTGGGGCGTTCTCCCAAATATTTTGCACCTCCTAATGCTGCAGCTCGTCAACGCCTGCGACAAGAAATAGACATTCCTGAAGATGCGATTGTCTGTTTCACATCGGCTCGATTGGCATCGATTAAAGGGCATCGATATCAGATCGAAGCAATCAAGCAGTTGCAGCAGTCTCCTGTGTGGTCTAAACTGTATTTTGTGTGGGCAGGAACTGGTGAGGGAAGCGCTGACAATGTAGAAATAGAATTGAGGGAAACTATTAAAGAGTTAGAGGTGAGCGATCGCGTAAAGTTGATCGGACAGCGCTGGGATATCCTAGATTGGCTGGATGCTAGCGACCTATTCATCTTGACTTCTGTAGCAGATGCGGCGCCTTCTCTTGCCATCATGGAAGCGATGGCTAAGGGATTGCCGGTAGTTGCAACGGCTGTGGGCGGTATTCCTGAAGGGCTTGGTGATACTGGGAAATTGTTGCCCGATCCGAATAGCGATCCAGAGGGAACCGCGAGGGAATTGGCGAAAACAGTAGAAGCTTGGGCGATGAGTCCAGAATTACGGCATCAAATCGGTCAAGCTTGCAAGCAGCGGGCCGAAAAACTATTCAAAGAGGAACGGATGTTGGCAGAGTCGATGGAGGCGATCGAAAAAGCTTTAGTTTGCGATGATAACCAAACAGATCAATTTGTTACTCAAAAAGAGGTTCAGAGGTCAATAACGAAGATAGAAAGCCGGGTGCATTACAGCTCTTTAGTGTGGAATGCTTGGCAGGCTTACTGTCAAGAAGATCTAAGCGCAATGCAGAAGTGGCTTCAAGAATCTTTGAAGTACACACCTTTTTTGAATACAGAAACGCTGTTAAACTGGGTAGAATATTTTGGCAATTTTTCCTCAGCAAAAGGGCATTACTTAGATACATATTCTCTAATTAATTTAGCAGAATGGCAACAATTAGTTGATGAATTACAGGGGATTGAATCGGTGTTTTATGCACGCTAAAACAACCGATTAAAAATTAAAATTTACCGGGATATCAGCAGTAAAACAGCATTTTTATTCTGCCTTCTGCCTTCTGCCTGACCTCCGTTACATCCGTTACATCCGTCGAGCGAATCCGTTGCCGAACTTCCTTCTTCCTTATCACCGATAAAATTCATGTCAATAGCAAATCCGACACCGCGAGTAAGTGTAATTATTCCCGCATATAATGGCGATCGCTACATCGCGCAAGCAGTAGAAAGCGTCATCAACCAAACCTATAAAAACTGGGAAATTATCATCGTAGACGACGGCTCAACCGACGACACCCGCCAAGCGTTGCAGCCTTATGTTGAAAAAATTCGCTATGTTTATCAGGAAAACCAAGGAGTAGCTGCCGCCCGCAACCGAGGAATTAAGGAATCCCGAGGCGAATTAATTGCTTTTTTAGATCAAGATGACTTTTTATTGTCCGATAAGTTAGCTGGACAAGTTGCGTTATTTGACGCTCAGCCATCATTAGGAATTGTTAATAGTGGCTGGCGAATGGTTAAAGAGCAAGGCGAAAGTATTTTCGATGTCAAACCCTGGGAATACTTGCCTCAGCTAGACTTAAAAACCTGGATTGTTTATATGCCCCTACTTCCCAGCGCCATGATGTTTTCGCGGCAGTGGCTGGAACGAGTCGGTGGCTTTGATTCTCAGTATGATTCAGTAGATGATGCCGACTTAATCTTGCGTTTAGCACTATCTGGTTGCGAAGCTGCTTGGTTGCCTCAAGTGACAGTATGCTATCGCCAGCACGGGCAAAATGTGTCCATCCAGAGAGCGCTAAAACAGGCAAACCTTTGTATTAAATTAAAGCAAAGTTTCTTCAGTCGAGCCGACTTGCCAGAGGACATCCGCCAATTAGAAAAGCGGGCGTTGTATGAAGCTCTGACATGGATGGCGTGGCAACTTTACTACAGCGGCTATCCGGCAGAAATGACTGACTATTTGCAAAAATCTTTAGATTATACCCCGTACTCCCTGACAGCAACTATAGCAGATTGGGTAAAGCGCATCACTGAAATTGCTAAGACCTACGGTTGCAACATTGAGGCCATTTCTCTCAGGCAATTACCAGAATGGAAACAATTAATGGCTAGTATTATTACTCCCCAAAAATCGCGCGTCAGTGTCATCATCCCGGCTTACAACTGCGATCGCTACATTGTCAGAGCCGTAGAAAGTGTTCTGGAACAGACTTATCAAAACTGGGAAATTATCGTCGTAGACGACGGCTCAACTGACAACACTCGCCAAGTTTTATCACCTTACCTCGATTTAATTCAATACATCTATCAAGATAACCAAGGAGCAGCAATTGCTCGAAATCGTGCTTGCAAGTTAGCACAAGGGGAATTTTTAGCTTTTCTAGATGCTGACGACTTCTTCTTACCTGAAAAACTAGAAAAACAAGTAGCTTGCTTTGACGCTGACCCCACATTAGATATGGTGCAAACAGGTTGGGTTATCGTTGGCAAAAACGACGAAGGCATCTATGGAGTCAAGCCTTGGGAAGAAGAACCAAAATTAGATTTAGAAGCCTTTGTTTTCTACAAATCAGTGCGTCCCAGCGCGATGATGCTGCGGCGAGAGTGGTGGGAACGCTTGGGAGGTTTCGATCATAGGTTGCCGCCAACCGAAGATTTAGATTTTGTGCTACGTTTAGGTTTAAAAGGCTGCAAGTCAGTTTGGTTAAAAGAGATATTAACTTGCTATCGTCAGCATGACAGCAATATCATGTCTAACGGCTGCAAATTAATGAAAAATACGGAAATTTTGATGGAGCAATTTTTCACGCGGCCAGATTTGCCTCAGCACATCCGCGACTTGAAACGGGCGGAACGTTACAAGTGTTTCGTATGGATAGCATGGCGGATGTACCGCGACGGATATTTGCCAGAAATGGTCGAATGTCTGGAAAAATCTCTGTATTACACTCATTTGACAGGCACTGAAACTGTTTTTAATTGGCTGGAAACTTTTAAGGGTGTTTCAGAACAGTACGGCTACAACTTTGATGCCTATGCCTTAACCAATTTACAGGAATGGCAAGACATAGTGGCGATCGCAGCGAACAAGCCTTATCAGTTCCAATCGACCGCCAGTTTGACTTCTCGGCAGCCAACAAAGCACGTACTCCTGTACACAGAAGACTCAGGAGTCGGCGGTTTGGCTCAGTTTAACCACTCGCTGATGTGTAAATTAGCTGCGGATGGCTACCGAGTAACCAGCGTTCAAAGTCAAGCTTCTAATCCTTTAATTAACGAACAAAAACAACTAGGTATCGAACATATTTGGCTAGAGTTCGACACGATGAAAGAGTTTTTGCGAATAGCTTACAATTTAGATGATGCTCAAAAGATTTACGCCCAAGCTCGACCGGATTTAATTATATTTAGTGACGGCTGGCCGATGGCTAACTTTGCAGCAAAACAAGTTGCGATCGAGCAAAATATACCGTACATAATCAGTCTGGGTTATATCAATCGCAATTATGAGACCTTCGATCGCGGCGATCAAATTCCCTATTTCGATGCAGTTGCCTACCAGTACATTGTAGCCAAAGCAGCAGTAGCTGTTTCCCACGAAAATTTAAACTTGTTCCAAAGTCTATTTAAAGCACGTCTAGAACGGGGCAAAGTAATCTATTATGGCAGACCAAATAGTTATTTTGAGCCACCGAATCTTTCAACTCGCCAACGCCTGCGTCAAGAACAAGGAATCCCCGAAGATGCTGTTGTTTGTTTCACGGCGGCGAGATTGACTCCAATTAAAGGATATCAGTATCAATTGCAGGCGATCGCCCAATTAAAAAATCGTCCAATTTGGTCCCAAATTTACTTTGTTTGGGCCGGGCCTGGGTCTACTACTCACGACAATCTGGAACCTGAATTAAGAGCAACTGTAAGCAAACTTGGAGTAGGAGAACAGGTTAAATTCTTAGGACAGCGCTGGGATATTGCCGATTGGCTCGATGCCAGCGACATCTTTATCTTATCTTCCGAAGCAGAGGGAATGCCACTAGCAATTATGGAAGCAATGGCGAAAGGATTGCCCGTAATTGCCACAGCAGTCAGCGGTATTCCCGAAGAATTGGGAGACACGGGAAAGCTACTGCCAGATCCTACAATCGATCCAGCAGGAACAGTAAAAGAGTTAATAGAAACGGTCGAAATATGGGTCGAAAATCCCGAAGCGCGCAGGCTTGCAGGACAAGCGTGCAAAGCGCGAGCCCAAGAACTATTCAAAGAAGAACGGATGCTTCGGGAATATGGAGAAATAATTGAACAGGCATTTTTAAGTGATGAGAGCGACAGTTTCTCTATTAGTCCGAAACTCAAAAAGCAGGTACAGCAAGTGGATAGCCTGCTGAAATACTATTATTTAGTGTGGAAAGCTTGGGAAGCTTACGATCGGGGAGATATGTCCGCGATGGTGAATAATTTGCAATCTGCTTGGGCCTGCACACCTTATTTCACCACAGAAACTATCTTTGATTGGGTGAAAAATTTTGGTATTTTTGCTGCGGAGAAAGGAGTTAAGTTCGATGCCAACGAGCTGATTAACTCCCGATCGTGGCAACAAGTGATAGAATTAATACAGGGTTTTGAAGTGTTTTCATCTGTTCGTTAAAACTGAGTTCTTGCAGCATTCTTAGGAACGGGCAATATCCCCATTCCACAAACATCAACCAAAGAAAAGATATGCAATTTACATTCAAGTTCCCACGTATTAATAAACTGCGGCCAATTGGTTTAGCTATTGTCACTGTTCTGTTAATAGCCTATTTGGGACAGCCAAGAGCGATCGCCCAACTGCGATCGAACGTTACAGTAGATTTTGGACAGCCCGCCACCGGTACAATTTCCATGAGTGGCATCCTGCACGGAATCGACACTGCCAAACCGCCAGATAGCTCGATCAAACCCTTGCAGCCCAAACTTTGGCGGGCGGGGAGACTCGATATTTACGATCGAGTAATCGCCAGCGGAGCCGAGTTTCAGTTAGTAGTCAGCGACTTGTGGGGCTACGGTAGCAATCCCAATGGGTGGCCCTATCAAAACTACCCTGCATGGGAAGCATTCATCCGACAGTTAGCCCAGCAAAATAAAGGCAAAAAAATTATTTGGGATGTATGGAATGAGCCAGATTGGAAAGATCCATTTTGGAAGGGAAGCAGAGAACAATTCTTTGAAACTTACAAAAGAGCTTACAAAATCTTGCGGGAAGAATTGGGGCCGTCAGCAATGATTGGCGGGCCAAGCCTCGGCCGCTACAGCAAAGAATATCTCGCCGCTTTTTTGGATTACTGCAAGGCTAACAAACTTGAAGTAAACTTCCTCTCATGGCACGAACTTAACGACGCGATGATTTTATTTGTTGACGATCACGTAATTGAGGCTAAACGCAATTTTCAGCAAAGTCCCTCTTACAAGGAACTGAAATTGCAAAAAATTTACGTTAACGAAATTGTGGGGAACTTAGCGCAGTACCAGCCGGGAGAAATCTTAGGTTATTTGTATAACTTAGAGTATGCAAAAGCTGACGGTGCTTGCAGAGCTTGTTGGGAGAGTAAAGGGCCAAATAAAGTTAGCAATTGCTTCAACAATACGCTGAGTGGGATGGTCACGCCTAATACTTTTGAGCCGAGAGCCGCTTGGTGGACTTACAAAGCTTATGCTGACGGAGTTAATTCGCGGGTGCGGAGTTGGTCAAATAACAATCGCCTTGTCGCTTTAGCCAGCAAGTCAAATCCTGAAGGTAAAGCACAGATACTTTTAGGTTATTTCGACCCCAATTTTTCCTCAGCAACAACGGTAACATTAACCCTCGGAAATTTGGAGCAGCTAGGTATTCAAAGGGGTCAGAAAATCACTCTAAAGTTAGAAAAGATACCCAACAATCAAGAAGGAGCCGTGCCACAGCTTGTCACAGTTAAAGAAGAAAGTTTGTCGGTGGGTAGCGGCAGCTTGGCTTATGTTATCCCTAATTTTAACGTCCACGAAGGCTACTTATTGACGGTTAGCAAGTGATATCGTTTTCGCTTGCATAAGAATTATATAGAGGACACGGCAGTGCCGTGTCCTTACAAATATATAGATTTTATCTAGGATTATGCAAATATTTTTGCACCGATTCCAACCACTCTCGGACTGTTTGATTTTCGGATTGTGGATCGTAGTAACACCCTAATTCATCGAGGATTAATGCTTCTAAATCGGCTGGGGCGATCGGCATTTCTAGCAGTTTGCTGAGTTCTTGCGATGCAGCTTCAACACTTGCGGGCGGTTCGCTGCTGCGGTAGTGGTTCACTACATCGCTAGGAGTGTCAGCTTCTAATGGCCAGTCTTGGTGAAAGTAGGAACTGAAAAATTGGGTTAAATGAGGAAATTGATTGATCATTGGGGATAGGCTGTGAGAATAAAGTATCCGGGAGGTAATTTGGCGCTGCGCTGGAGGACGATTCTCAGGCGAGATGTTGAAGTTGCTTTGGATGCGCGGCGACGCAGAGTAATGCCAATTATTCTGTTGGCGTTGTAGTCGATAGTATAACGATTGCCTCGACTTTTCACCCAAGACTCGATCGCACTTTGATTTCTGTTCATTGCTTCTCCAATAGCCGCTTCAGCGACGGAACGGTCAGTAAAAGAAGATGCTGCAGAAATTCTCGTTTCGCTTGCGAGTCGCTGTGCTAGTTGTGCTTCTGTTTTACCAACGTGTCTCTCTAAAGTGTGTCCTCCTGCTGATTCGTGAAAGTCTAATCCGCCGCCCGGTATGTTGGGCACAAAAGCTAGGGTGGTTTGTGGTATGGTGGAGATTTTCGGTGCAACAACCGTGGCGTAAACACCAGGTATAGCCGATTGGAATAATATAATTAGGTAGTCCTAAACAAGTAATGATAAATTGTAGTGATGGATAAAATACCAAATCGCACCGATGTGATTATTTAATGAC
>NZ_JAUBPW010000070.1:0-36015 GCF_036700965.1 Microcoleus sp. Pol8_D6
CTTGGTAATTTACTTTCATACAATCGTCCTTTTGCTAGAAGTGCTATTGTAGCATATTTTTGGAGAAGTGGTATAATCTATTATTTTTAATCTTAAATCTTTAATCTAAAATTGTATAACCAATAAAAAAAGATCGCTTGGAGGCGGTGAGGCCAAAAAAAGCGATCGATCTAACTGCTGCTAAGTGCCAGCCACAAATGCAATTTGCTGCTAAAAGAACTAGCAAATTGACTTAAATATCTTGTTCGCTCAATTCGCGAATCATGTAATCAAAAGGCTGATCCAAAAAAGGCCCCACAGACAAGCCAGCAGCTTCCACCTGAGCCTTAACCATCTCCTTCATAATGCTAATCCCCATCACCGTCGGGCCAATGGGAACGCTGAGAGAATTGTAAGTTTCTCGCAAACCTTGCAGCACGCGCTCGTCGAGCACGTCGGTACTTCCAGCCACCAGGGCGTAAGTAGCATAGCGCAAGTAGTAGTCCATATCCCGCAGACAAGCCGCGTAGCGACGAGTCGTGTAGGCATTTCCACCGGGACGGATCAGTTCTGGCTGTTCAGCAAATAGCTGGATACCAGCTTGCTTAACAATTGCCGCAGCATTGCTGTTAATCGCAGCCGCCGCCTGTACCCGTGCCGTGCCCGTTGCAAAATAAGATTTCAACCGATCGATACCATCTCGGTCTAAATACCTACCAGCAACATCATAATTTTCAATCAGGCTCGTCACTGCATCGCGCATAAGTTTCTCTCCCAAAAATCTTTATCAATACTTTGCTATCTGAGACAGACCGCCTATTGTAGACTACTACAAATCGGCGTTTGATTAAGATTTGAGATAGGATTTTCACGAAGGGTAGTCTATCCGTGGCAAACTGTCGTAAAATTCAGCCGTTTGCCTTGTATCTTCAGTCGAAAAATCCACAGGGCAAGAATTTCAAACTGCCCGGCCGCACTGGGCCCCTATTTCAGAATTTTGTAGCCCTAGATACAAAATAGTGGATACTGAAGGCCTACGATCGCCCAAACAGTCTGAAATCGGCCGATCGCCAAGAAACAACCAATATCAGGAGTAAGTCATGTTCCAGACACCCCAAGAAGCCTTAAACTACATAAAAGAAAATAAGATCCAGATCGTTGACCTCAAATTCATCGATATGCCGGGGATCTGGCAACACCTTTCCCTGTACCACGACCAAATCGACGAAACTGCATTCACAGACGGCGTACCCTTCGACGGTTCCAGCATTCGGGGCTGGAAAGCCATCAACGAATCAGACATGACGATGGTCATCGATCCGACCACCGCTTGGATGGACCCGTTCATGGCAGAACCTACCATCAGCTTCATTTGCAGCATCAAAGAACCTCGCACCGGCCAACCGTACAGTCGCTGTCCGCGCACCATTGCCCAAAAAGCCATAGACTACTTGCTTTCGACCGGTCTTGGCGATACAGCATTCTTTGGCCCGGAAGCAGAATTCTTTATTTTTGACGACGTTCGCTTCGACCAAACCCAAAATTCCGGCTACTATTACGTAGATTCGATCGAAGGTCGCTGGAATTCCGGCAAAGAAGAAGCAGGCGGCAACCTCGGCTATAAACCGCGTTACAAAGAAGGTTATTTCCCAGTAGCACCAACCGATACCTCACAAGACATGAGAACGGAAATGCTGCTGACAATGGCAAAATGCGGCGTACCAATCGAAAAGCACCACCACGAAGTCGCCACCGGCGGTCAATGCGAACTCGGCTTCCGCTTTGACACTTTGGTAAAAGCTGCCGACTACTTGCTGACTTACAAATACGTAATCAAAAACGTCGGCAAAAAATACGGCAAAACCATCACCTTCATGCCCAAACCGCTGTTTAACGACAACGGTTCCGGGATGCACGTTCACCAGTCGATTTGGAAAGACGGCCAACCTCTATTTGCAGGCGATCAATATGCAGGTTTCAGTCAAATGGGACTGCATTACATCGGCGGCATTCTCAAGCACGCCCCGGCACTTTTGGCAATCACCAACCCCACGACCAATTCCTACAAGCGTTTAGTTCCGGGCTTTGAAGCGCCTGTAAACTTAGCTTACTCTCAAGGAAATCGATCGGCATCAGTGCGGATTCCGTTGTCGGGAACCAACCCCAAAGCCAAGCGGTTAGAATTCCGCTGTCCGGATGCTACATCCAACCCCTATTTAGCATTTGCAGCCATGCTGTGCGCCGGCATTGACGGCATCAAGAATCAAATCGATCCGGGCGAACCTTTGGACGTGGATATCTACGACCTTTCCCCTGAAGAATTGAGCAAAATTCCTTCGACTCCCGGTTCTTTGGAAGGCGCTTTAGAAGCTTTAGAAAAAGACCACAGTTTCTTAACTGAAACCGGCGTATTTACCGAAGACTTCATCCAAACTTGGATTTCCTACAAACTCGACAATGAAGTCAACCCGATGCGGCTGCGTCCTCACCCCTACGAATTTGCTCTCTACTACGACTGTTAGAAAATTAACAATTAAAAATTAAAAGTTAAAACTGGTAATTATACCATTTTTAACCTGTGATTTTTAATTAATAAGAACGCCGCCCTTAAAAGCGGCGTTTTTTTGAAGTTTAGAACTTCTGGATCAACGCCCAGACTCTCCCGTTACCCGACACTATCTGGGCAACGCTGTTAGTAGTAGGGCCCATTGTAGCCTCAGAGACATCCTCTACAGCCCATTTATTTGCTTTCTCATCAACAATAAACAAATCGTCAGGGGTAGTGCCTTCCTGAACCAGATATATCTTATTCAAAATGAAACGCTGTCGCGCCTCAGCTTTTGGTATGCCCGTAACTTCATCAGGATCGATAGAGAGGGCACTGCCTTCTTTTAATGTACCTTTCGAGTTGCTTAAATTGCGATCGTCCCTTTGAGCAACCCGCACGCCGTGAAGCTGCAAACCAGGCTCAATCTCAGAGATATTTGAGATAGCAGCTATGGCCCCACTTTTTCCCAAACCGAGAACCGCTGCACTAACAGTCCAAATTAGCAAAAACTTGAAAGGATTCACTGTATTTATGCTCCTTCTTTTGTGAGATTCTGCACTCATTCTAAATTAGCAATTAGCAATTAACAATGACCAAACGATGTCCGATATTTTTGTGATGATCCGCAATCAGAGTAACGTCGCCATGACTTCAGTTGACGGCATTGCGTTTGTCACTTTACTGACTCAAGAAGGACGAGTGCTGGCCGAGGAGACAGTTGACCTGTTTGAAGCTGATGTGAATTTTGATAACCTGAAGCCGGGAAAATATACTGTAGTTGTCAGGCACGAAGGCGTTGAACCTCGATCGGCAACTTGTAGTGTTACAATCACCGATGAAGATAAAGTAATCATGCTGACATTTGTTTACTTGGAGCTAGAACGAGTGCTGCTCCGCATTCAAACTTCAACAGAAGAAAGACTATGACCGTGAAAGTTACTCCGCCAAATTCAATTAAAATGTTTCGCTATCGAGTACATTTCTTGGCAAAAGACCTCTGGAGGGAAAAAAACCCGGTTTGTCGGATGAATCTGGCTTTACAGTTAGCTGATGTGGCGACAACTCTGGCTAGGTTGGAAGTAGAAGAGGCGCGAAAATTTCAACAAGAGTCTGCTAGTGTTGAGGCTTCAGACTCGACGGAACCTGAAGAGTTTTGAGTGCGTGAGATTGCTTTCTGCGATCCGCGCCACCCTTGCGTGATAGCAGTTTAAAAAAATAACGTAACTGTAGAAAAGCTCCAAACCCTGATAGTCATCAGTCATTTTTAATCTAAAATCTAAAATCTAAAATGGTATGACTCGCAACTCAAAACTATTGTCATTTGTTGAGCTAGTAAAAAAATTGTCTGTATAAAATTGAATCTCCGTGCTAAACAATAACTTTCTGCCTTGCGAGGTAATTGGTTGTCGAAAAAACTGCGTTACACTTATATAGGTATCTTTACAAAACAACATAAAAGCATGACTGTTGCCTACCCCCGCAAGCTTCGCAACGCTATGGGAGCACGCGAGATTTTAGCTCAAGTAGTCCGCGATCGCGAAATTCACCTGATCACCCTCAACCGCTACCGATTTAGCGAACAGCGCAGTTGCAAAGACCTCACCGACGTGATCGAACAGCTAAACGGGGAACCCGCCGAACTCGTGCGCGACCTTTCTCGGCACATTTCCGACGAAGCGCGGCACGCCATGTGGCTCACCGACTTGCTGGTAGACCTCGACCAAAATGTGGGAACGCCGCCAGGAGTCTCCTACATTGACGAATTTGAAAGGTTGTATGACAGCGAACAACAAGACCCTACCAAAAACCGCGAAGACTTTGTAATTTCTTCCCTCGCCGCGATTAACGTCACCGAGAAGCGAGGATGCGAGTATTTCGGCGCGCACATCCACGCCCTCAAACAGGCTCCCCAAACCGCAGAAAACATCAAAATCCGGGAAACAATCGAAAAGATTTTTCCAGAAGAAGCTGGTCACGTCCGCTGGGGCAACCGCTGGCTGGCCCAAATCGCCGACAAAAGCCCGGAACACCGCCAAAAGGTGGAACAGGCAAAGCGCAAGTATGTGGCGATCGAACAAGCAGCTTTTGAGTCGGGAATGGATATCATGCTGGGGGCAGAATTGCGTCGCGTCACCCGCCTGGTAGACATTGCCAACACCATGCCGATGTGGGAACGCCCGCAATACCTGATGGAACGCTTGCCCAGAACCCTGTTGGCCCCGGATCTACAAATGACCAGAGTTGATGTAGCTCAGCGCGCCTGGAACCGCGACCCGCAGGCATTTATGGAGAAATTGGTGCCCATGTTCCTCAACGGCTTGAATACCATTGAGAAGAAGCCGGCGACTAAGCCCAAAGCTTAAAAACGATCGCGAACCTGGTGAAACCGCTTTGCAAGTCAAACTTGCGTCTGCCTCCGCAAACAAGCGAGATATACTGGTTCCCAGGTATAGCCTCGGAACCAGTTATTTAAAGTCATAATTTTAAGCTTTAGCAAGTAAACTGATTATTGGAATAGTTTTCCATCTAAATATAATCATGACTACCAGCGAGCCGAACATACAAACAGCTTCCACAGAAAGCCTCTTAAGTGAAAGTGCGATCGCCTCCGAGCAGGTCGAAAAAGCCACAGCCGTCACCTATGCAGAAGAAATTGAAACTGTCATCGCCAGCATGGCTGTAGACCAAAAAGTGATGGTCGGTCAAAATGAAGCTGGCGGACATCTTTGGAAGTTTAAGTACGGCAGTGTTGAAGTGTTCGTGCAACTGACCGGCGAAACCGAAGAGGATACTTTGACTGTTTGGGCTTTTGTACTGCAGTTGCCAGCGAAGAATGAAGCTCAATTAATGCGGAAACTTCTAGAAATGAATTGGCTGTCTACTTTGGAATCTCATTTTGCCATTGTTGACAATCAAGTTGCGGTAATATCGACTCGGACGATCGCCGAAATCTCGGCCGGGGAAATTTCTCGGGTTATTACTATTGTCGCCACGATCGCCGATGATAATGACGATATTCTGCAAGCAGAATTCGGTCAGTAGTGATTAGTTAACAGTTAACAGTCAACAACTAACAGTTAAAAGTTAACAGTTAACTAATATGCAGGCCCTGCGATCCAAGCAATCGTGATTCCCAGCCCCAAACCTACAAGCACTTGAAAAGGAGTGTGTCCCAGCAACTCTTTCAGGCGAGCCTCATTAAGGTTGTGATCTTCCTCAAAAAACTCATCAATAATTTGGTTGAGGATGCGAGCTTGCTTGCCGGCTGCTTGGCGGACGCCTGCTGCGTCGTACATCACAATAATTGCAAAGATCGCAGCGATCGCAAAATCCGGGCTTTCCCATCCCATCGTTTGTCCGACTCCAGCAGCCAAAGCGCCCACAAAAGACGAGTGAGCGCTGGGCATTCCCCCCGTTGTTACCAAATACTGAAGATTAAACTTGCGATTTTTGACCAACTCGATCGGCAACTTCATGATCTGAGCCGCCAGACAAGCGAGCAAAGCAACCACGAGTACATGATTGTTGAATATGCCGCTGCAAATTTCCTGCATAGTGTTTAGTATTTCTAGTTACTGCGGCTGGTAATAAAATCGGCGATCGCCAGCAGCGGTAGAGCTTTGCTCCCAAACACTGCCAATTGAGCCTTAGCATCAGCAACAAGCTGCGAAGCTTGGCGCCGAGACTCCTCAATTCCCCACAAACTCGGATAAGTGACTTTTCCTGCTTGAACATCTTTGCCAGCAGTTTTGCCCAGTTCTTCTTGAGTAGCAGTAATATCCAGAATGTCGTCAATGATCTGGAAAGCCAGCCCAATATTTTGAGCGAAACGAGACAGTCGCTGCAAATCTGCTGCTGAGGTCCCAGCCAGAATTGCCCCACAAACTACGCAGGCCTCTAACAGCGCCCCTGTTTTGTGAGCGTGAATGTAATTCAAAGTTTCCAGAGAAACATCTGTCTTTCCTTCCGATTCCAAATCAACCACCTGACCGCCTACCAATCCAGCAGCACCCGATGCCCGCGCTAAATGGGCGATCGTCTGCAACACCTGTTGGGGGGGTACGTTCTCAGTTTTAGTAGCGATAAATTCAAAAGCATAGGTCAGCAAACCATCGCCAGCCAAAATGGCGATATCTTCGCCGTAAACTTTGTGGTTCGTCAGTTTGCCGCGTCGGTAGTCGTCATTGTCCATTGCCGGCAAATCGTCGTGAATCAGCGACATCGTGTGGATCATTTCCAAAGCGCAAGCTGTCGGAATTGCCATAGATGTAGTGCCGCCGGCCAGTTCGCAGCTAGCCAGACACAGGATCGGACGCAGGCGCTTGCCCCCCGCTAGCAGCGAGTAGCGCATTGCTTCGTAAATTTTCTCTGGGTAGATGACCGGGAGTGCACTGTCGAGAGCTACCTCGATCGCCTCTTTTCGATTGACTAGATAAGTAGATAGGTCGAAAGAGGATTCCGGTTGGGACGAACCCATTTCTGTTGCCAATACCATCCCTTGCTCTCTTGTACTGAATAGTTATGTGGGATATTGTGAGCCGTTCAGGTCGCATCGTGCCGACTTTTACGGCAGTAGTTGCTCGAACTCCGAGCATCAATTAATCATTCTACGGGTGTTGTTGCACAGAAAATCTTTGAGTTTTGATAACTTTGTCAATTTGCCAGTCAATCTAAAATTTACAATCTCAAATATCAAATCCGCTGCTGCAGTCTGGCGACTTCCAAAAACCGCTGCACCGCCGCCGTTGGATCGCTGCGCCAAATCAGAGCGATCGCCACAATGCAGGTTGATTCTGGCAAAGATTTGTAAACAACCCCGCTGCGCTGGAAATTTTGCATCGACGCCGGGACGATCGCCACTCCCATCTCGGCAGCTACCAGACTCACAATGGTTTGCATTTGAATTGCTTCTTGAGCTGCGATCGGGCTAAAACCTGCTTGCTGACAAAGACTGACGATCGCATCGTACAATCCCGGAGCCTGGGAACGCGGAAATAAAATGAACTGTTCCGTGGAAAGTTCGCGTAATTCAACATTCGTGCGATCGGCCGCCGGATGCGTTTCTGGCAATGCCACGATCAGCGGTTCTCGAAAAACGATTTCAGAATTTATCCCATCTTCCTCAACCGGAGGGCGCACGAAGCCGATATCAATTTGTCCGAACCGCAGCCGCTGCAACTGTTCGTTTGTCCCAAGTTCGTGCAGTTCCAGTTTGACGGCGGGACACCGAGTGCGAAACGCCTGCAAAATCGCTGGAACCACGTTGTGTGCTGCAGAACTCACAAAGCCGATCGTCAGTTGGCCGAGTTCGCCCCGACTGGTTTGTCGGCCGAGTTGAATTGCTCGATCGACTTGCTGCAGAATTTTCCCAGCCTCCTCGAAAAACACCTGTCCCGCTGCCGTTAAATGCACCGTCCGCTTGGTGCGCTGAAACAGTTGAAACCCCAACTCTGCCTCTAAATGCTGGATTTGTTGGCTCAGCGGTGGTTGGGCAATATGCAGTTTTTCGGCTGCACGAGTGAAATTCAGTTCCTCTGCAACTGCAATGAAATAACGCAAATGCCGAAGTTCCATAGCTCCCCAATCATTGATATTTTAAAAGTATAAGTGGTTAGTTAAACATATATTGGACATTTATGATGGCATTTAATACAGTGATTAATAGGCGAAATTGAGAATTAAACAATGGCTAATTTGAATATCAGAATTAGAGAAGCAGATCTGGCAGATTTGGAATTAATCGTGGATTTTATTTCCCAAAAAAGCGACTTCGATGGCTCTAAAAACCTGTTGACAGCAACAGCCGATAAATTGCAGCAAACGTTGTTTTGCCAGCCTCCGCTAGTGCGGGTTTTGTTGGCTGAGGTTGCCGGAAAAGCGGTAGGGTTTGCTATGTTTTATGCTTCTTATTCAAGTTTATTGACGCAGCCGTGCCTTTGGCTTGATGATTTATTTGTGCAAGCTCCTATGCGCGGTATGGGAATCGGTACAGCGCTGTTAAAATATTTGGCACAAATTGCTGAGTCTACAAATTGCGGGCGTATGGAATGGACTGTTAATACTGGCAATGCGCCGGGAATTGCTTTTTATGAAAAGCAGGGAGCGCGCATTTTGGAAAATATTAGGGTTTGCCGTATTGAGGGGGATGGAATTAGTCTGCTTGCTGGCCAATGATTTAATAACGAACCGCGAAGACGCGAAGAACGCAAAGAGAAGAGGAGAGAAGAGATGTCACAAAATTCTTGGAATTCAGCTCTTTATGAGCAAAATCATGCTTTTGTTTGGCAGTACGGCGAATCTCTTTTGGATTTACTCGCTCCGAAGGCGGGAGAACAAATTCTGGATTTGGGCTGCGGTACGGGACAGTTAACTGAAAAGATTGCTCAAAGTGGTGCTTTGGTGCAAGGTATTGATTCATCTTTGTCGATGATTTCCACGGCAAAAGTTAACTATCCTCACATCAAGTTCGATACAGCGAATGCGAGGAGTTTTCAAGTAGAAGAGGCGTTAGATGCTGTGTTTTCTAATGCAGTTTTGCACTGGATTAAACAGTCGGATGCTGTGATTAATTGTGTGGAAAAAGCGCTGAAGCCGGGAGGGCGTTTTGTGGCTGAGTTTGGGGGTAAGGGGAATGTGGGGGCGATCGTCCGCGCACTTTTGAGTGTTTTGTCAGAAATTGGCTGTCAGGAGCCTGAAGCGCTTAATCCTTGGTATTTTCCGAGTATTGGCGAGTATGCTGGGCTTTTGGAAAAGCAGGGATTTGAGGTGGGTTATGCGGTTTTGTTTGATCGACCGACTCCCCTAGAAGGTGGCAGCGCGGGTATGGTAAATTGGATTGAAATGTTTGCTGGCGGGTTTTTGTCGGGGTTGTCTGATAATGTGCGATCGCAGGTAATTAACGCAGTTGAAGAACGTTTGCGATCGATCCTGTACCGCGATGGTAATTGGATTGCAGATTATCGCCGAATTCGCGTTGTTGCTGTCAAGAAGTCCTCACGGTAAATCATAGTGATTAGTGATTTCGATCGAAGCTTGAAATCTTTACTACATCATCTTTCGTCCACTCCAAGCAGACTCAAAGAGTAAAGAATTTTACAGCACTTACGCTGCACAGTTAATTTTTACACGACCCATAGTAGTAAGGTGCGAAATACGCACCCTACTAGCGTTTCTGCGTAAGCCCTGTAAATATGAGGAGTTAATTTGTGGCTAACCATATGAGAAGTTTTCCATCCCACCAGTGATTGTCCTGAACTTAGAAACCCTGAACGGAAACAATCCTGCTTTGTAGTTCATTAGGAGTTATACCCTCTACAAAACCTAAAATCGCGTTAGAATTCCTAACTCTGATTAGAGTTCCTGAAGAAACTTCGCTAAGTCCGCTGACAAAAGCTGGAGGCAGGAATTGTTGTAAAGCTTGCGACACATCGAACCTAAATGTTATTGTCACATTCTGTAGCGGCTCCAACACTATATCATTGACCCTTAAGTCACTCGCTAATCCAATGCGATCAAAATCAGGATCAAAACTTCCGATCAGATCACTAGAATTGATATCTGTAGTGGCAGGATCTATTCCCAGAACGCATAAATTAGTGCCAAACTCACAATTTAAGAAGTCTCTGCCCAAGCCACCAACCAGAGTGTTATTCCCTTCTTCGCCGTTTAAAAAATCATTGCCTCTACCCCCAAATAAAATATCATCGCCAGCTCTTCCACTAAGGTAATCAGCATCTAGACCACCACTGAGAGAGTCATTTCCCTCCTGTCCATACAGGCCATCTCTTCCTTTTCCCCCAAATACAGAATCATTGCCTGCAAAACCTCTGAGAATATCTTCCCCTTCATTTCCCAGGATTAACTCGCTAGCCCCTGAGCCATTTACTGTATCGTCGCCATCGAGCGCCCAAGCTCCTAAAGGGAAGTTGTTTAGATCTCCAGGAGTAAGTTGAATTCCTTCCGAGGTGTTGTCGCCAATTAAGCGCAATGTCCCTGACGCATCCGGTTTTAAAGCCATAGCTAAAATCTTTGTGTGTTGGTAGATTACTAACCCTACTAATTGAGCCAATACTGGCTCACAAGTGGGTTCCAATTCAATTAGAACCGTATGCAATATAACTGGAAACGGTATTTTCCAAAAGCATAGCAACCGTCATCGGCCCGATTCCTCCCGGCACAGGCGTGATAAATTCGGCTACTGTTTTAACAGCACCAAAGTTCACATCTCCGGCCAAACGACTCGTACCGTCTGGATTAACAACGCGGTTAATACCGACATCAATTACTACTGATCCAGGTTTGACCATATTAGCTGTAATCATTTCTGTGCGGCCGACGGCGGCGATTAGAATATCGGCTTGGCTGGTAATCGATTCTAGGTTTTTCGTCCGCGAATGAGCTACAGTAACAGTACAATCAGCTTCTAATAGCATCAGCGCCATCGGTTTACCTACCAAAATGCTCCGTCCCAAAACAACGGCATTTTTTCCTTTCAAATCAATCTGGTATTCCTGCAATAACCGCATCACTCCGGCGGGAGTACAACTTCGCAAACCTTCCTCCCCGCGCACGAGACGGCCTAAATTTACAGGGTGAAGTCCGTCAGCATCTTTGTCGGGGGCAATTTGGTACAGCAGCGAAATTGCATCTAAGTGCTCTGGTAGTGGTAATTGCACTAAAATGCCGTCTACTCGATCGTCCTCGTTGAGTGCCCCAATTGCAAGTTCTAGTTCGGCTTGAGTAGCATTGGCTGGGTAATGCTGGCCGAAGGAAGCTATGCCAACTTTAGCGCAGGCTCGCTCTTTGTTGCGAACATAGGCTGCGCTAGCTGGGTTGTCGCCCACCATCAGCACCGCAAGTCCGGGAGGACGCCCCTTTTGGGGTTGTAGGGTGCGGACTCGATCGCTCAGCTCGGTTTGAATCTTTGTCGCTAAAGCTTTGCCATCTAGTATTTGAGCAGTTTTGGCATCCATTGTAGACTCTGGGTTAGGGGCTGACGATTTTAGATTTTAGCTTAATCCTCGTCAATGACTACACTAGAGAAATTTCTTACTTGCGATCGATTCTTGGGATTCTGTTAAAGTAAGTCGTATCTCAAATCTCAACTCAGTTGACCAATGACTACTGCAATTAAGCAAGTTTGGGTTCAAAGATTCTGCACCGGCTCTTTATCGCTAATCCTCGCCAGCGGTTTTTTCAGTTGTGGCAATTTACCTCTGTCTCAACTTAATCTTGGCTTTAATGTGGCTAGCATTGGCGACGTTCAACAAAAGCGGCAAGTGGATGCTGAAGTTTATCTTCGGGGAAAGGTAGAAAATCGCGCTCCGTTTGTGGGGAATGCGGCTTATCAACTTGAGGATGGTACTGGCAGTATTTGGATTTTAACCAAGCAAGATTTGCCCCAGCTTGGGGATGAAGTGTTGCTGAAGGGAGAAGTCCGCTACAAGAGTATTACTCTGAAGGAATTGGCGGGAAAGGATTTAGGTGAAATTTATGTTGAGGAAATGGAACAATTAAAGCGCACTCCAGCAGCTAATAAATAACAATACGAAGATGCTAATTTATTTCCATAACTAAGTCTATTTCATAAAAATCAAAGGTTTATAGTTGTGATTGGGATATTGGGAGCTGTTTATTTATCTTCAAAGTTCATTCATAATATTAGTGTCTGGGCGGGTTTACCTATATTGTTAGTTAATTTTACAGATGTTGGTGAACCCGCTTCTACAGCAATTTCTGCATTCTCTCTTCTTTCTAACACATGACTAAAATTCACGTTGCGATCGCGATTTTGTACCAAGACGGCAAGTTTCTCTGTCAGTTGCGAGACGATATTCCTCATATCAGGTATCCCGGACATTGGGCTTTGTTTGGCGGACACTTGGAACCGGGAGAAACTGCCCAAGTGGCTGTATTGCGGGAATTATCAGAGGAAATTTGCTATGCTCCTGCAAGTGTTTCTTTTTTCTGTTGCGATGTCGAAAAAGATGTTGTTCGCCACGTTTTTCATGCACAACTTAGTGCGGATGTCAAAGATTTAGTTTTGCTTGAGGGTTGGGATATGAAGTTGTTGACACCGGAGCAGATTCGGGCGGGAAAATGCTTTTCTGAGCAGTCAGGAGATGTGCGACCTTTTGGCATTGCTCACCAGCGTATTTTATTGAACTTTATTGACTCGATTTGAGAAAAGTGCCACGCACCCTAGATGGGAGCGGTTTGAGCAAAGAGATATTCGTAAGGTGGACGACAGAGCCGCGCACCCTACATTGCAGGAATTTTAACAGTTAAGAGCGAGCCGCAATCATTCCCGTTTGGCGCGCGTAGTCAAATAACCCTCCGGCATCTATTACCGGGCCTACTTCTCCTAAAGGTTTGAGTGAGAAAGTTTGATCGAGAGTGTGGTTGACAATTACCTCTGCTGTAAAGTCGATCGTCACTTCTTGCCCAGTTACAAACAAGTCGCAGAGCCGCTCGACTGATTCGATCGGGTACAATTCCCCAGTAGCCGAGCAATTGCGAAAGAAAATGCGTGCGTAAGACAAAGCCACCACTGCTGTGACGCCAGCGGCCCCCAGAGCTATCGGAGCGTGCTCCCGCGAAGAACCGCAGCCAAAATTTTCGCCCGCTATGATAATCGGATACCGGGTTTTCTGTTCACCGGATTCGATAAACTTACCGTAGCGATCGGGCAACCCAATCATCGCGTAACTGCCTAGTTTCTCGTACTCGTCCGGCTTCGAGGGAACCAGGGTCAGGTATTCTGCCGGGATAATTTGATCTGTATCGATGTTGTCGTCTACAACAAAAATTTGACCGCTAATTACTTTACCCATAGTTTATTTCCTGTTAGCCTCGCTCGATGCTGTGGTGATAATTTTAAGTGGATCGGTATGCAAGATTTGCATCTGTTTATTTTAACCTGGCAGTGTCAGTGATAACCTGTATGAGTAAAAATTAGATCCGAGACTTTGGGTTAACAATTAACAATTGCTAAGTGTCAAGATAGTTTTATGGCAAATCCAATAGATGACATTGCTCGACAAGCTCGCGAGGGGTCGGTTGCATCGATTATTCAAATCCTTAATGACGAACTGGCACAGGTAGGGGTGAGGGCTAGAGCCGTGTTTGCAGACGGCGTGTTGCAACTGCTGTGCGAAGCTGCAACGCCCCAACTGCTCGAAGAGTCTAGTTTGGTAGATCGAGTCCGAGAAATTTTGGAACGCATTTCGCCCCACAATATTCGCCGAGTCAACATCAACAGCCGGCTTGTCCGAGAACACCAACTGCTGTGGCTGGAAGAAATTAGCCGCGATCCGGATAATCAACTTTTGTGGTCTCAAGAAATTAAACTCCGAAAGCCGAATTTGTTCAAGCGTTTAGCTCTGAGCAACCATCACGAACGACAAGCTATGGTAGGCAAGCGGGCTTTGCCGAGAATGGCTATACCTCGATCGATGCAGCAACCGCGGCAATTTCAGCGCGGTATCGTCGGCGGCATCAGCTTGACCGTGCTGTTGCTTGCAGCAGCAACTGCCATCTACAAAGGACTTAATTCCCAAGTGCCAAACACCAAACAAGCCACCACCCAAGCCGTAGCAACTGCCCCTTCCTCGGAGGCAAAACCTGCTTTGAAAATTTCTAAGGAGACTGTTAATTCTGCTGTTGACTCTTTTGCCCAAGCAGTGCGAGTAGCCGAACAAGCAGCCACCCAGGGCAAAACCGCTCAATCTCGCCAGGATTGGTTAGTCGTAGCTGCTAAGTGGCAGCAAGCTTCCGATTTGATGGCCGCCGTGCCTTCCAAGCATCCCCGCTACACAACGGCTCAGAACCGGATGGCACTTTACCGCCAAAATAGCGATAAAGCCCAACAGGAAGCACAAAATAAGTAAGCAGGTAAGTCTGATAAATTTAAGCCTAGAGTTTGCCCCGCTGCTCTCGGTGTTGTGAAAAATGAGTTTTTGAGTCAAAACTCGGAAACTCTCAGCTATAGTTATGAGTGACAATTTGGGGATTTTGAATTTTTGCGATCGGCATTACTCGATCAGCCGATTTGTATCAAAATAAAAATTTGTTAAGATCACAAACTTAAAGAGGAAACATCACAGGGTGAGGAGATGGGTGTCACTAAGCGGTCTCTAGAAAACCTTCATACTACTAATAGCCGTCAAAATTAGCGGGAAGGGGGTTGATAATCATCCGGTAAAGGATAGTAAAGTTCCTCTCGTACATATCAAAGCGTAGAAAACACGAAAATAGAACTCGGTCAGATCTGGGTATATTTTTACATATCGAGCGACCCGCCGACCGGCTGCACAAACACAGAAAGCAGGCTCATAACAACGGTCAAGCCGACAGTTATGGAAAGGTTCTAAATTGGCAGCGGGAGCAGGCTCAAACATCTTAGAATAAAGGCTTGGTTGCCATGATCGATCGCCAGGGAAATCAAGACTTTACTTCGATCGACCGATCGCCGTCAGAGTCTTGCACTTTGTATTTTCCGCAAATCGCAGAACCAGTATCAGTCCAAAAATTTCTGGATCGTCTTATGCAGTTCCAGGTCGATCCTGCCCTTCTTGGGCGACAAATTTGCCAAATTCTCGCCACCAGCTTTGATCGAGAACTCCTGCTGCTGCAAATAGCCAATACTTTGGGGGTGGCATGGGGGGCAGATTTCTGTTTAGTTACTGCTGTGGTTGACCAAAAAGTAGTACATCCGAATGCTTACTGGCAAAATAGCAGCGATTTCCCCTATGTTGCCGGTGTTGCCGATTCCACCGAAACACCGGAACACCCCCAAACCCCTAGATTAAAACCGCCTAGCATATCACTCGAACATCCCGTTTGGGCAAACTTCCTAGCAGACGGCGAGATAGTGGCGATATCCGACTATATTGATATTCCGGCAGATTCATCGCCCAATTCCCCTGTGACTGCGCTGCCTTTTCGGGCAATTCTGGCAGGGCCTGCGCGATTTGGAGGGGCTGTAAATGGGATGATGATTGTTGGTAAGTCGCAACCTCACGAGTGGTCGGTAGCAGATCGGCAGCGCCTTGAAGCAGCATCAGACGCGATCGGCAGCGCGATTTCTCACATTCAAAAAACTCAAGAAATTGCCAGCTTAAACGAACAGTTACAGCGACAAGCTAAATACAAAAATCTTCTCAGGTCAGTTGCTGCATCGATCGACACAAATTCAGAAGTCGATCGAATATTGCAGCAAGTTATTGAAAATACCGTCGATACCCTGGAAGTAGATAGAGGCCAAATCCTGCTATTGAAATATACAGATCCTCTATTTACAACTCGCTCCCCCCAAACTCCCAAAGCGAAAATCGAATTAGTTTGCGAATCCGTTGCAAAAAAAAATCCAAAGAAACAGCCAATAGCAAAAAGCGCTACCGGAAAAAAAAGCTCAACATCCAAAACAAAAAACAAAGATAAAACTGCTAATCCCCCATCCAAAATCCCCAACTCACAACCAAATAACTATCCCGCTTTTTGGCTGTCAGAATCTAATTTGTGCCACCAAGCATTCCACAGCGCACCCAAACCCCTCGCCCTCGCTGATGCAGGCGCATTAATCGGCAAAGAACAAGAAGCAGCCACAGAAATTTTGAAACTCCAAGACATTCGCGGCTTGCTGCTGGTTCCCCTCACTGGCCGTAGCTACCAGGACACTGTTTTGGGTTTCTTGGTTTTGCAGCACTCGAAGCCGCGCCATTGGAACCCAGAAGAATTAGAAGTTCTCGAATCAGTCAGCGCTCAAGTGAGCAAGATGATTACCCAAACTCAAACGCTTAAGGAATTGCAAACCTTAGTCTTCGACAGAACCTCTCAGTTGCAGCAAAGCCTCGACGTGCAGGGGAAACTGTACGAACAATCTGCCAATCAGCTAGAGCAAATGCGGAAATTGAAGCTGATTAAAGACGAGTTTCTCAGCACTCTGAGTCACGAGTTGCGTACCCCTTTAACAATCATGAAGCTGGCGATTCTGATGCTCAAACAAGCTGAACTGCCATCAGCGAATCGGACTAAGTATCTCGACATTCTAGAACAGCAGTGTTCTAAGGAAACTGCTCTGGTTAACGATTTGCTGGCCCTCAAGCAGTTTGAGCCTCAGCAAGTCCCGATTTCTCTAATCAAAATCGATCTCAACCGTTTGTTTCAAGATTTAGCTGGGGATTTTGAAAAACAGTGGGCGGATAAGCAATTGACTCTTAAGGTGGATTTGCCCAAGTTGACCCCTTGCTGGGAAACTGATCTGGACATTCTCAATCGGGTACTGCTGGAACTGCTGACGAATGCTGGAAAATACTCTGCTTCTGGAACGGCGGTAGTTTTGGAGGCGTCTGAGGCAGCCGGGTATATTGTCCTGAGCATCTCTAATTTCGGGCGTGGCATTTCTGCTGCTGATTTGCCCCACATCTTTGATAAGTTCCGCCGTGGCACTGGCATTACTGACCAAGCTATCGCCGGTACGGGTTTGGGTCTGGCGCTGGTAAAGTGTTTAGTGCAGCACTTGAATGGTACTATTGATGTATCAAGCTGTCCGGTCCAAAGTTCAGAAGCTGACACTTTGTGGCGCACATCTTTTACTTTGACTCTGCCGCAATTTGCAGTGGCACTCTGTAATGTAGAAGAATAGTTCGGTTGAGAAGTTCTTGGGAATTGGCAGCGAACAGGCAAAATGAGAAGACTGGCCAGAAAAGAGAGATTTGGAAATGTCGTAAACACTACCACGTCCTCTGTTTTGAATTGTTGATCTGGTTGCCGTCTAAATTGCCGGTTCTCGATTGCTGATTTTCCACAGGACTTATATTATGTCTGGTTATTAACCCGTAATTAGCGCCTGTTTGTAGTGAGTACGACTGTCCTATATTTATGAATTAATCAGGACTTGTATTACTTACTAGGAACTTAATTATAATTGTATAGTCGGATATGATATTACGCAAGATAGACCAAAAAAACTGAGTTTTTTAACTGTTTCAAAAGCCTGCCACCCGTATTTTCGTACCAGCGGGTTTCTGCGTCCTAGATTGTTCCCTAAAAATTGTCATGGTGCATGGAATTTGATCGCCAATATTATGCTCACAAAAGCAGCACCTAAAACCCTGCGTTGGCAACGTTCTAAATATTCGCCACTGGCACGGCAAATAGACATTTTTGCAGCGGCGGGAAAGTTTATGTTTTTTTTGTGGTGGGACGCACTGCTGCAAAATAATTCGCCTCACACAAGAAGAATTCGCGCTCATTGGTTGGTCAATACTTTGCTGAATTTAGGCCCGACTTTTATTAAAATCGGGCAGTCTCTCTCAACTCGGGCGGATTTGTTGCCGCTTGAGTATGTGAAGGAACTCGAACAGTTGCAGGATCGGGTTCCTCAGTTTAGTTCGGAAGAGGCGATCGCTCTTGTAGAATCAGAGTTAGGCAAGGATATTTATGCTTTGTACCGCGATTTTGACCCGTCGCCGATCGCTGCTGCGAGTCTGGGACAGGTGCACAAAGCAAGGCTGCACACCGGGGAAGATGTGATTGTAAAGGTGCAGCGTCCGGGTTTGGAAAGTTTATTTGATTTGGATGTAAAGGCGGTGCGCCAAGTGATGCGTTTTTGCGATCGCTATCTGCCTGCGACGCGCAAATATGACCTAGAATCTATTTATCACGAGTTTTTTAAGATTTTATATCAAGAAATTGACTACCTGCAAGAAGGTAAAAATTCCGATCGCTTTAGCCATAATTTTCGAGAATATCCTCAGATTATTGTCCCGAAAGTCTACTGGCAATACACTACTAAAAAAGTGCTAACTCTAGAATATGCACCAGGGATTAAGGTGGACGACCGCATTAGTTTAGAGGCGATTGGAGTCGATATTGTGAAGCTCAATCAACTGGGAATTTGCTGTTATTTGAAACAGTTGTTAATTGACGGTTTTTTTCAAGCTGACCCGCATCCGGGAAATTTGGCGGTGACAGAAGATGGTAGCTTGATTTTTTACGATTTTGGGATGATGGCTGAGGTGAAGTCTCTGGCTAAAGACCAAATGGTTAAGACTTTTTTTGCCGTGATGAGAAAGGATACTGACGAGGTAATCAATACTTTAATTAAGATCGGCTTGGTTGAGCCGATGCCGGATATGATGCCGGTACGCAGGCTGATTGCTTTTCTGTTGGATAAGTTTATTGATAAGCCGATCGACTTTCAAGCTTTTAATGAAATTAAGAACGAACTTTACATCATGTTCGAGCAGCAACCGTTTCGCTTGCCTGCAGAAATGATGTTTATTATCAAGTCGGTGACCACTCTCGACGGCATTGCTAGAACTCTCGACCCTGACTATAATTTCCTAGCATCTGCTCAGCCTTTTGTCAAGAGTATTGCGGTGAGCAAGGGGCGGGGAAATGCGATCGGAGAATTGGCAAGGCAAGCGCGAAGTTTTATTACATATAAGTTACGGCAGCCCAGCAAATCGCAAATTTTTCTCAAGCGTTTGGAGCAGCGAATTGAAGAGGGCGAACTGCAAATTAGAGTCCGAAATATCGAGAGCGAAAGAGCCTTGAAACGCATTAATTTAGCCCTGAAAACTCTAATTTTCGCTTGTTTGACTGGTTTTGTGTTTTTGTCGGGTGCTGTGCTGCTAGTGGGCGGATATCAAACGGGGGCGATCGCAGCTTTTGCGGTTTCGGGATTCGGTGGCTTGTTTGTGTTGCGATCGTTGTTAGACTTGTTGGTTAAGGAAAAGCTCGATCGAATAGTCGATCAATAAATATACTGGGTAATTGAGAATTGCGATCGTAAGCTGCTACGCATTTAAATTGAATCCAGATCCTGGATCTCCGACCGGTTCCACAATACCACACGATCGGCTGACGTTGGTACTGCCAACTCAACTTGTTAACCTAATTTGCGACTTTAGGTAGGGGCGGATTCTCAAAGCACGAAGTTATACTCCTAAAATATATTAAACGCGATCGCCCGCCCCTACAAAAAATGTACGCCCAAACATTGCTAAAACCAGACGGCCGCCCACTCACACTGTACAGCCGCTACCCAATCCCAGAAGGTATCGCGGCCGTAAGTCCCAGCAATGAACCCGTAGAGGCCAACCCCCACTTTCGCTGGCATCCTTTGCGGGGGGAATGGGTAGCATACGCCAGCCACCGTCAGGGAAGAACTTTCATGCCGCCGCCGGAATACAACCCGCTGGCAGCTACAATTAATCCTAAGTTTCCGACAGAATTGCCGCCGGGAGATTACGATGTAGCAGTGTTTGACAATCGCTTTCCATCGATGACTTTGCAAGCAAAAAATGCACCTGTAAATATTGTCGAAACTTTGCCCGCAAAAGGCATTTGCGAAGTCGTTGTGTTCACTCAAGATCCCCTGGCTTCTCTCGGTTCTTTGGAGTTATCTCACTTGGAATTGCTGTTAGAAGTATGGGCCGATCGCACTTCAGTTATCGGTAGCAATCCTGAAATTGAATACGTCTTGCCCTTTGAAAATCGCGGCGTTGAAGTCGGAGTAACTTTGCACCATCCCCACGGTCAAATTTACGCTTATCCGTTCGTGCCACCCGTGCCCGCACGGATGTTAGAATGTCAATCGGTTTACTATCAAAAAAACAGTAGCGGTTTGCTGCAAGATTTTATTCAAAAAGAGATTTCCGACAACCAGCGAATTATTTATTTAGACGAAGAGGCGATCGCCTTTGTCCCCGCTTGTGCTCGCTACCCTTACGAAGTGTGGATTGCCCCGATCGCCCCCGCTGCTACATTTATCGATTTGACCCAAAAACAGCGGCAATCACTCGCTAAGGCCTTAAAAACAGTCACCCTCAAATACGACGGCTTGTGGCATCGCCCGTTCCCTTATTTGATGGCTTGGTTTCAAGGACCCACAGACGGGAAACCCCATCCAGAAGCGCATTTGCACGCCCAATTTTATCCGCCCTATCGATCGAGCGATCGGCTAAAATACCTCGCAGGAACCGAACTCGCCGCCGGAATGTTTGCCAACGACGCTTTACCCGAAGAAAAAGCTAAAGAATTGCAAGCCGTATCTGTCAATATAAGCTGAAACCCCTTTAAATTTTCAAGTAAAGTTTGATGCAATTATTGTGGGTGGGCGTCCCGCCCGCCCAAAAAATACAATTTATATGCAATAAAGCTAATGATAAACTCATTTAACCCAGAAGTTGAAAGCAAACTTGAATTCATCCGCAAAGCCTTAACCGACACAAAAGCGATCGCCCTTCGCTTGCGAGGCACTGATTGGTTTGCCTGGGCCACAGCCGGCGGTTCCCATACAGTATTGCTAACCGCAGAAACCGGAGTGGCAGAACTTTTAATCACCGCTGAAACAGCTTGGGTTCTCACTGACGAAATCGAAGCTCAACGCTTGCAGGACGAGGAGTTGCCAGCCAACTTTAAAATGTACATCTATCCTTGGGCTGATGTTGCACAGCGCGAAGCTTTTGTTAAAGAAATTACTGGTGGCGGTAACGTCATGAGCGATCGACCAAATTCCCAAGAAACACCAATAATCGCATCTTTACAGTCTCGCAAAAAGACAATGATGTCAAGCGAAATAGAGCGATACCGGCGAGTCGGGCGTTTAGCCAGCGAAGCGATGACAGAGGTACTTTCTGCTGCCAAACCCACATGGACAGAATATCAGCTAGCGGGAGCCGGTGCAGAGGCTTTGTGGGCTAGAGGTTTGCATCCAGCCCTGACATTAGTTGCTGGAGAAAGGCGTTTGCCGCTGTACCGCCACGCCACAGCAACCGCCGAACAAATTGGACGACAAGCAATGTTAGTATTTTGTGCTAGGGGGTGGGGTTTGTATGCAAATTTAACTAGATTTGTCTCTTTCGATTTTCTTGGGGAAAAGCATTCAGAGTTGCACCGAAAAGTCAGAGAAATTGAAGCAGCGGCACTAAATTTGTGTCGGCCGGGAGTAACGCTGAATGCCGTTTATGATACGCTTAAAACTGCTTACGAAGAGCAGGGATATCCTCAAGCAATTGCGGAACACCATCAAGGCGGAACTACCGGATATTTGGCGCGCGAAATTGTGGCGAATCCGGCTACTTCAGATATTTTGGCAGAAAATATGGCTGTGGCTTGGAATCCGAGTTTGTCGGGAGCAAAAATTGAGGATACGTTTTTAATTCACAGCGACGGAACCTTGGAAAATTTGACTTTTGATCCGAATTGGCCGAGTGTAGAAGTAGCGGGAAGGTTACGCCCTGTGCCGCTGGAAATATGGGACGATCGACCTTAGTCAATTTAACTTATCGCTTTAGAGAAAAAAAGTACGCTACCCTACAAAACGCATTAATTTGAGTTCGGATCGCCGTAATTAATGTTTTGTTACATACTTAGGATTTTTCCCACCGACTTACTTAAGCAAAAACGCTGCCACATAAGGGTTTCCCGAACTTGTAGTCATGTAAAAGATTTTTCAAAACCTGCAAAGTCTCACTCCGTATTGGTTTGGATCGGAACGATAGCAGCAGGCGGCGGAAGTTCCCTTCACTCTACCCCACAGCCCTGTCTTTTAGTCGGCAGTTTCTAGTTCCTCTAATTCTTGCGTAGACTGCCATCCAGCTTGCCAGAGTGATCGGTCTTTAAGCTGTGCGGCGTTCAGCCAAAAACGGACATTTGGATCGCAAGCCGCCACCATTTCTGCAAATACCCATTTACCTTCGTTTTTTCGGTTGACCACTTGAAAGTGTCGCCACCCCCAAGTTTTTTGGTGTGAAGTCCATCGGGAACCAACTAAATAAGGAAATTTTTGTTTTTTGCTCACAGTATTTTTGTGGAAAAATATATTAGAAAGCAAGTGAATTGTAATATAGCCATCCTAAATCCTTTGTGTAATTCTTGTAGGGGCACACCCCCCGTGGTTGCCCCCATGAGGCCAGGGTGGCAAAGAAAGCCACTATCCCCTACATCTTGGTACGACTCCTGCAAGGATTGCTATCACTCGTTCTGTTGGATTATATTAATTCCCTGTTAAAGCTCGTCCAATCCTCTCCCCCTCTCCCCTTCTCTCGAACATAACAGATCATATAGAGGCGCTGCAGCTTACATGAGAGTTCACCTAAACTGCTTTGTAAAACTTACCTAAACCTATCTAAAGCCGTCTTTAGATACAATTACGAGTTTACTTCCTACGCTGTTGGGTAGTCGGCTATCCCAAGATAAGTAGGCTATCCCCCTCAAGCCGAGGGTTCCCAATTTAAAATGTTAATGCTGGCGTTCCAATCGCGATCCAAAGATATGCCACAAACAGGACAGTCAAAAGTCCGTATGCTTAGTGGCATATCTTTTTTAGTGCCACAATTAGAGCAAGTTTTGGTACTAGGAAACCACTGGTCTACCAATACCAAGTTAGCTCCATACATTTGACATTTATAGCCGAGTTGACGCTTGAATTCATAAAATCCAAGGTCAGATATTGCTCCAGCTAACTTGTGATTTGCCATCATTCCTTTGACGTTCAAATTTTCAATCTTAATTAGCTTGAAAGTTTTAGCCAAGTAAGTTGTTAACTTGTGAAGGAAATCTAGGCGAATACGAGCTATTTTTGCATGGAACCGACCGATCTTATTGTAAGTTTTACGTTGATTTCGAGAGCCTTTTACCTGCTTTGATGCTTGGCGCTGTAAAGTAGCAAGCTTGGTTTTCGCTTGCTTTAACGGCTTCGGTGCATCAAAAAATTGCTGGGTTGACAGAGTAGCAAATGACTTGATGCCGACATCGATTCCCACAGAACTTTCAGACTGCTGAACCGGGAGGCGTTCTGCATCAACGCAGAAAGAAACAAACCAGCGATTCCCTTCTTTTGAAATCGTGAAAGTTTGAGAAATAAAACTACAATCTAGGGCTTCGTAAAGCCGAAAAGTTCCCAGAGTAGGAATCTTAACAGTGTTGCCAGCGTTTAACAGAACTTTGCCGTTAGATGAATCAACCGTAAAAGATTGACCTGAGCGACGACTGGCGAATTTTGGATGACCTGAAGAACCAGAACGATATCGGCTAAACGCATCCTTCAAGTCAATCAAAGCGTTTTGGTAAACTCGGCTAGACAATTGGTTCATCCAAGCGAATTCAGGCTGCTTTTTGACGTAATTAGTGAGAACTTTTTTAATTTCGTTAATCACCTTTGAGTCTCTAAGTTTCCCCTCACTGTACATTTGAGTCCGCAAACTTAACCCCATGTTAAATACCACGCGCCGAAATCCTGCGTGTTTTGCCATCAAAGTCGCTTCCCTATTATTCAATTTGAGTGCTCGTTTGACGGCAAACATGGTTAAACCTTGTCTCGGTAATTAACTCTGGATAAGTTTAGCAAACTATTTGGTACTTAAGTTCGACTCTATCTGCAAGTAGATGCGTTTATTGTAACTTGCAGCAGTTTCGCATCGGGGTTCAAAAGTAAGGGCAGTTCAATGACTGCCCCTGTAATTAGTTATACCTATTGAATAGGATAATTTTTCAGGCGATCCACAAATAGCAAATTTATCCAGTACCAGCTAAATCGTGAATCTCAAATCTAAAAGCAAATAACCCAGGTTATAGTTGTGCAGAATAATCCTTTCTGTGAAACTTACTCAAATCTACTTTTAGAGCAGGTTTGACGTTCACTTCCTGTTTCTACCAAGGCGGTCGGCCGCTTCTTGTCCACAGGCGTGTTTTCGAGCCCAACTTTCCCTACAAACATTTTTTCAATCTTAATCGTGTTTCATTGATCCTGTACAGCTCAATAAAAACGCACTTTTAGGTAAGATTGACTAATTTCTTTGATTCTGTCGCTACCTCTTGATTACTTCCCTGTTAAGGCTTTTGCCCTGATAAGTCCAGAGGAAGTTGGGGAAGCCGGAGACGAACCGCATTTGTTTGCAACCAGAGAGTGATAGCGTGCTTCCGTTGCGGAGTCACGTACTCTCCCGGTCGGATCACGCCAGCACAGACGCCGATGTTTTTAATAAGGGTTTCTCGCTCCGATGAACTTGCACCCTGTAGCAACCTGACTTGGGCTTTGATAAAATCCACGTTCATAGCTGAAAGTAAAAGTAAGTAAAGAACTCAGTTAAATAGCGATGCTTTGATTCCGATTGTAACTCTAAAACCACTTGGTATGAATCAAATTGATTCAACATCCCCGTCCTGGGGATCGCGGGGTCTAGAGCTAGCCAACTTTATTTACTTTATCTGTTTTTGCTAGCAAAAGTGTCACTATGCTAGCAGTTTTGGCAGAATTATTTATAGTTAAGAACTGTTACAAATTTGGCTCGATTTCCACAATACGGCAGAGTTTAGTGCTAACGCTACTTTCCTGAACTCAAAAAGTTCAGCATTGTCTCCAACTCATTGCCTTCCTAGGTTTTAGACTCCCCGATTGGGAAGCGATCGCTCCGGGAACATTCCTCTTGGATCGCCCCTCTTAACACCCCCACACTGCCACATCACCCTATTGATTTAGATCGTCCGGTAGACTTGGCTGTGGACTATAACTTCAGGAATACGTGTTGTTACCGGGGCTACAATAAGCGAGCAAGTTTTTATTCTTGTTTCTCAAGAAAATATTTTTTGGATTTTCTTGCAGAACCCTTATTTGTGTTAATTAAGGCAGCTTTGTCATCTCCGGGCTAACGAAGACTCGCAGCTTGCGAATCCAGATAATTTGTACTCTGTGGCGGTGAATCTGTTTCCTGAATTCATTGGGGGCGATCGCTCCTCCGCCAGAATTGCCAGTAACGGCTCATTTTGTATACTTCATAATAGATATGTCACTGTTCATAATTTAAAAACAGTACAAGTTTCAACAGTATTCCATCCGTCTATCGCTCCTAATAGCCCACGAAGAGGGATAAAAAAATTTAACTCTGCATACCCAATTGTTGAAAGCGATTTTGCCTTAGCCACTTGCCTGAGATAGCAATTCGATATAGCCAAATTTGCGGATAATTTAAGTTAAAATAAACTATAAACTCAGGTAATAAACATACCGAATATAATTCATTCAAAAATTAACTTTTTTAGTTAATTGAAAGCTAAATTATTTAGATATTCTTCATAATTTTTAGTAAATATTTTAACACCAATGCTTATTGTTTATAACAACTAATTTGTGACGGTACAGGTGCCAATTTAGGGAACTTTGGACGTGAATTTAAAATATTAATTAACCGGGTTGCACAATTTGAGACCTTGTGGGGAGTAGGGTTAGGCGTCTCGCCTGCTCTGAAAATACACGCCTTCGGGCTCATGGGCTGATCGCAAAAAAACTTAAAATCATCACGCTATTATGCAACCCCCCATTAATAGGTCATACGATATCTTTTACTCTACAAAAACTAACCTACTAGGCAGCATATAAAATCCCCTCGCGCAGAAGCTGCCGAGGGGAAATGGTGAATAAAATTATTGGTTTTAAATTATCGATGTGTAGATCTCTCTTGGCAGTATCAAAAGGTATCGAGCGATCTATCGACCTACTTCGGCCAGTCGCTAAAATAATTTCCCGGTGAGAAACCGAGAAATTATCAACTAAATCAACCTTTTTTCTGCTGGCGTTGGAGCTTAGTTTTCCAATTGGCGATCTCCTTCTGAGCCGGCTGATAACTCTTAGTACCCGACGGCACCAGCGAAGCAGCTTCAACTGCCTCTTTCAGCTTTCCTTGAAAGCCGCGCAACTGAGCAATTTTCAGAATACTTTCGCTCCACTCTCCAATTAACTGTTGAGCTTCTGCATACTTCGGTTGACCGGGTTCAATTTTATTAGCTTGCTGGATGCCTTTACTGTAAGAAGAGGCAACCCCCCGCTTAATTTGACGCTTAGCAGCCGATAGCAAAGCAATATTTACATCCTGGTCTTTGGATAGCTCCTCCCACTGAGCGATCGCCTGTTTCGACTGATTGTAAACAGGCTGATTGACATCCGGCATCAATTTAGCCGCGCCGATCGCCCCCTGGAAATCGCCCCGAGCAGCCCGCCCGTTAGCTATATCCAAAATCGTTAAACTCCAGCGCTCAATATCCTGCTGAGCCTGCGGGTAGAGCGGATCGCTAGCCGGAATCGTTCGAGCCTTAACCACCGCTCTATTAAAACTAGAAGCCGAACCATCTTTGAGGAAAGTTTTCGCCTCAGCCCACACCTGCTGGCTGGATGGTGGCTGCTTGGTTCCAGTCCCCGCTTGCACCGCCCGCGTTTGGTTCTGTGACCCCCCAGTACCAGTAAATTTTGGAGATCCAGAGTTTTCGGCATTTTTAGCAGGCGATCGAGGATCTCCTTCTTGCTGACCAACAAAAATTGATTTGTTCGTCACAAAAACACCCAACAGTAGCACCAAAGCCGTAGCTGAACTCCATAAAACTAGCTGCTGCAAAAATGACTTATCCGACCCCCCGTTATGCTCCTCCTCCGGCTTTTGCAATTTCGGTCGATCGCCTCCCCCATCAGCCGGGCCCACAGCATTTGGTGGCGACACAGGTGGCATCTCAACCGACGAATCCTGAGCGTTGCGAACTGCCGGAGGCACATCCATTCGAGCCGTAGCCATCGCCATTTGCGGGCGATCGAACCCATCAGCCGTACCAACCGCCATATTGCCGTTGCGTCCTGCCAACGCAGCAGTTGGTACCCCTGAAGCATCGGGCAAAATCACCAAATTAGCCTTTCCTGGAGGATTCACCACCATCAAAGGTTCTTGTTTCGGACGCAAATGGTGGTCACACAGCTCCGGCAGTCGAGCGCTCAAAAAACGGTCTAAACCCTTAATAGTCATGCACTGTCCCGAGCGTAGCCCCTCCAAAAGCGCCGTCGTAAAAAACCCCTGACGCAAAGCCGAAGTTTCCCGCGAAACTTGATTAGGGCGGCAAGAAAGCACCGTCGGGATTTCCAGTTCCCGCGCCAGCTCGACCGTTTGAGAGCCGATCGTTTCCCCCGCTTTCACAATCTGGCTGCGGTTCATATCAACCAGCACCAACACCGTTTCCGTAGGAGCGTTTTTCAGAGTATTCAACAGCAACTCTACCGGAATCCCTGTACCCTGAATGTCAGCCGGATTGCCGTCAACCGGCATCAAATAATCCTTACCTTCATAGCTGACACCGTAGCCGCTAAAAAAACACCAGAGTAAATCTCCCTGTTGCACATGTTCCGCGCACAGGCTTTGGGTCAATCTCAGAATATTTTCCCGATTTGGATAGGTAGATTGACCCCACAGCGACGGCGAGCTATCGGTCATCAGCAGACATCCATCCGGCGCAAAACCCGCCTCCTCAGTCAAAAAACCGTACAGCGCCTCTGCATCCTCTTGGGCATAACTCAAAGGCTGGAGTAACTGATATTGATTGATGCCTATTGCAATACAAGCGTGATTTTTCATCCCCATATGCCCTATATATATAGTGGACAGCTTGCACAAAACGATAACACATACCCGTTTAAGGTTATACCCACTTTCGTCAGCACTCAGAGAGCAGTTGACCGCAGGCAGAACTCCCAACAAGTCCCCCAATTTAGCATCCTAGAATTTTTAATTTTTATATTGCAGTAAAAAATTATATCCTCTGCCTGCCTTTAGAAAAATAAAGTTAAATTGGATACACAGGCCCTTCTATTTGACTCTAATTTCACCAAACTACACCAAAAAGGAATAACCCGCCAATGGTCTCTACCGCCAAAAAAGAAATCTCCCCCCACAGCGAATCGTTACTGAAGCAAAATCATCCTAAAACTCACAGCCACTATAGGTTTCAGGATTTTTTTGCCTTCGATCGCCAGATGGGTACAATTGACGACTGGAATGAGTCACGCAACATTTTTACCAGCGAAGACTTCATTATCGGTTTGGTGGAGGGGCTCGAAGAAGAAGTCGGCCCCGCGTCCTCTGTCATCATGTATACTATTGGTTGCCAGTGGGGACTCCAAGATTCCGAATTTTTTCAAAAATGGTTTAGTGCCGAATACAGCCAGAACATTCGCCAGTCAAATCTCATGTTTCTGCTAGAAACTTGGTGGTGGCCTTTCACGGCTCAAGGTTGGGGTCGCTGGGAAGTAGACATGAGCGATCGCAAACACGGCTGCATCTTTATCAACCTCTTTGACTCAGCAGTTGCTCGCACTTTGGGCGACGTAGGCAAACCGGTTTGTCACCTATACGCCGGTTTGTTCGCCGGTTTCTTCGGCTCTTTAGTCAAAAAGCCTCTGAGCTGCATAGAACTCCAATGTTACTCAATGGGAGAAACCTATTGCAAGTTCCTGCTTGGCAACCCAGATAAAATTGATGCAGCAGCATTCTGGCTTAACGAAGGTGCGAACGCCCGCGATATTCAAAATCGACTGCAACACGGTGAAATATTGCGGTAAACAACCTGGAAAGGCACATCCCCTGCCCTGCCTTTCCTCCCACCAATTTCGCGATCGAAAGTGCGATGGTGAATTTCTCCAGGCAGGAAGTAAAGATGAAAAGTCAAACTTCATGGTTGGACCAATCTGTCCAAGAATTCTTTGGTCACTATAATTGGCTAGGAAAATCTTTAGAAACTCCAAATGGTTCGACCCCCGGTCAACTTCTGAGTTTAACCCAGCCTGTAGCAGACTTTTTTCAAGCTATTTCTTGGGAAGGAATTCCGGAAGTAGGTGCCCTACCCCTACCGCAACCCTTGCCAGTAATTTCTATTTCTGAACAAGCAGAAGTCACCATTGATGACCTATTTGACCTGTTTTAATCTGTGTGCCAAATGGAAAATAAAAAATAGGGCAATCCCTCATCCATCTTCCCTCACCCATCTTTCCTCATCCCTCAAAATCCATTAGTTAAACCCGTTAAATCCCGTACATAGCTCGTTGCCGAACTTCCTTCCTTTTATCAATTACCGATTACCACTTAATTAAAATCATGCACCCTGAGATTGAGGCGCTGCTGGATCAGGCAGAAAACCGCTTTTTAAAAGGCGAAGAACTCATGGCTTTTAAGCGTCAAGCTGTAACCCTTGTCCAGCGCTTAAAAATTTACGAATTTTTGCGAGAGAAGGAAGCAAGCATCTTCCAACCAGTAGCCAACAAACTACAAGAAACATTCCCCGACGAAAAACAAGAAACCTTAGAACGATCGCTCAAACACTGGGTTTTAGTCTTGCGGTACTGCGCTATGGCTATGCTGCTGAACGATCAAAATTTTCTCGAACAGCGCCTTGTAGACTGGCTTTCCGGCATAGTCGAAGCCCACCAAACTCAAAAAATCGAAGCAACTGTTTGCAATCTGCTGCAAACTCGTTTAAAAGAATTGCTTTCCGAGCAAGCCAGAGCTATATTGCAACCATTTTTCGACCAAGCCCAGTCAATTATTATTGACCAAGATAATAAATAATCTGCTTTCTTCCCAATTTCCAATTTCCAATTTCCAATTCCCGATTCCCAATTCCCAATTTCCGATGATTAATATTGCCGACTTACTCAAACAGCCCCGACTCCCTGGAAACTACTTTGCCAGCGATGCCTACGTCCGAGGCGACCTCGAACTCGGTCTCCTCGAAAACCGCAGGGGCGATCGGCTTCTAGCGCTCCCAGAAACACTGATTCAAGCCATTTATATTGGCTTAGAACAAGAAACAGGTCAAGCCTCCCGCCTCGTGCTTTTCAACTGCGGTCGCTGGTGGGGTAAAAACTTCTACGTGCGTTTTTGCGAAGAAGTCAGCGAATACTACGGTCAGCCAGTTTCTGAAATGGAAATGGTAGAATTTCTTCAGTCCTTGCAGCAGTGTTGGAAAACTCATGGATGGGGAACATTTGAGATTGACCCCAGCTATTCCGAACATGGATTTTTAATAGTAAAAATTGCTAACTCTCTTTTTGCTAAAACAGCCCCCAAGTCTAAGCGACCAGCCTGTTTTTTAGAAGCAGGTATTTTAAGTGCGTTCTTTAGTCAGCTTACGGGTCGAGAACTTCACTGTCTGCAAACATCCTGCGAATCATTGGGTTCGGATTGCAACCGCTTTATTTTAGGGCTGCGCGATCGCCTCCAACCAGCAGATTCTATGGTCGAAGAAGGAAAAGACCATGAAGCTATTCTCAGTCAACTTTTTCAAAAAAACTGACTTATTTGACAGCTATTAGTTTGTTGCTAATAGCTGTCAAATCGATTTTTGGGCAGCCATATTATCGACCGTATCATCAAAACTGTGAGTTAAATTATAAAAAAGCTCGTGAGTTAAAAAATAAGGTTTTAGCAATTCAAATAAAACCTGATGAGAACTAGCAGCTAGAAACTTCATAACTTACTCTAGAAACTCATAAAATTTAAAAGCCATCAAAACCTCAAACATTTTGCTAGAACTTAATGGACGCCAATGAACTTCTAACTCGATATGCAGCCGGCGAAAGAGATTTTAGACTGGCAAATCTGCGCGGCATTGTGTTGAGTCCGATCGATTTATACCGTTCCAGCGATGCCCCAACTCTAATTTTGGCAAACCTCAACCAACACCAGCAACGACCCTACTTAATCGGTGCGAACCTCAGCGGGGCAGACCTCACCAAAGCCCATCTGAGTCGAGCCAATCTCAGCAAAGCTGACCTCAGCGGAGCCAATCTCACCGGCGCCAACCTCATGGCAGCCAGTCTGAGCGGCGCCAATCTCATCGGAGCCAATCTCACCCGCGCCAACCTAGCCGGCTCTCATCTGAATTGGGCAAACCTAACCGGAGCAAATCTTCCCAATGCTAATCTCATAGGTGCAGATATGAGCGCCGCTAACCTCACCAAAGCCGTTCTCACCGAGGCTAATCTCAGTAAAGCATATCTGATTAAAGCCAATCTCAACGGGGCAAACTTCAAAGATGCTTACTTAAGTCTAGCGAGTTTGAAAGAGGCAGACTTGACCGAAGCACAGCTCACCGGAGCCGAATTATCCAAAGCCAACCTAGCCGGAGCCAACTTAACCCGTGCTAACCTCAGCAAAGCCAACCTTTTGAAAGCTAATCTCAGGCGAGCTAACCTCACTCAAGCCTATTTAAACGGTGCCTGCTTGATTGGATCAGACCTTAGCGAAGCTTGCTTGGATAGAGCCAATTTGTGCAAAGCAGACCTCAGCAAAACCTACCTGAGAAACATTACTTTGAATGGCAGCCACTTAAGCGGTATTAACCTCAGCGGGGCCGACCTCAGCGGTGTAGACTTGAGCCGCAAACTTTTAACTGGAATTAATATGGCAGAGGCATTGTTGAACGAAGCCAACTTGAGCGGTGCTTATCTGATGGAAGCTAACTTGAGCGGGGCAAACCTCAGCAAAGCCAACTTGAGTCTAGCCTACCTGATCAATGCCGACCTCTCTAATTCTTGTCTGCATGAAATTAACTTGAGGAAAGCTAACCTGAGTCAAGCCAACTTGCAGAAAGCTGACTTGACAGGAGCCAACCTCCGGGGAGCGATTCTCACTGAGGCGGATTTGACGGGAGCGAAGTTGATTGGAGCCACTCTTCCTAACGGCACAGTTTATCGGCGTTAACTTGTCAACTCCCTTGATTATTTGCCGAGTAAAGTACGGTTGATGTCCAGAATCGGAAAAAATAGGTTCCTTTCCTCCACCGTGAGATATTGTTTGAGAACCTTTTTCATCACATCGTAGGTCACGGTTGCACTATTTCTAACTTGAACAGCGCCTAAAATAGTTTGCAACCAAAGTAGTAGCCGATCGCGCAACCGTTCAGTATCATTAATCAACAGTGCTGCCGCTGAATGCCTCAACACCCGCACAATATCTCCACGGCACTTTTCAGTCATATCGTTAGCCCCGCGCCGAAATAAACTAGGGTCTAGAGACAGCATTTGTGCTTCCACTTGCCGCATAATTTCTGTTTCAGAGGCTTGAAGTTTTTTATAAGCACTCATCCGGTGATTCAAAGACTGAAAGTAGTCTTTCAAAAATTGGAGTTCTTCTGCACTGGCGTAGCGTCCGTCTGCTTCCGTGCTCAAACGCGCAAGTTGGCTCAACATAGATTTTTCTCTACTACTAAAATACAAACATATCAGTTTTAAGCTTCTTTAGTCCGAACTAAATACTGTCCTACTTGAAAGCGCGTTTCATTAAGCTGTGTAACGATAGAACGAGTAATTAACTTTCCCGATTCTACAACTACTTGACCCGTAATTGGGTGTAATAAGTCTTGCTGGGCCCGGCGGCCTATCAAAGCTTCAACATTTTCAATAGCATTAATGTACATCCCCGCAGGCAACTGTACAACCACACCCTCGCCCATAATTTGAGCCTGACAAGCAAGTCGCGAATTGGCTTTAGCCGTAGTAATCACTTCCAACGTTCTTCTCTCGCGGCGGTTCATGTCCGACAAGCCTTCCATGCCTTCTTTAATGTAAACATGGCAGGTAGCGCACATTCCCCGCCCCCCGCATTCCTTGAGAACGTCTAAGTCTTTGGAAAGTAAGGCAGAAAGGATATTTGATCGGGTTTCTACTGCTATTTCCTCCGCAATTGGATCTAGTTTAATAATTTTAACCATATTGATGTTTGCTCCTGTCAAGTTCAGTATTTAGCAAGTTACGATCAACTTATTCAAAGCGCAAAAAAATTTGGCTAATACTCAAAAAGGTTAAGATGCCTTGACGACAGCATCGGCTTCTGGCTCTCTAACCCCTATGGCATAACCGCACTTCTGTTTTGGTCATCGCTGTTCCCTCGCCCCGATTCCCCAGCTTAGCCTTGAAAAGCTAAAACCTTAGATACTTTCTAGATGGCATTGAAAAAACTGTAATAGTCGCGATCGACTAAAATAGCAGCCACAGGTAGTTCCAGATCGGGTACCGGCATCCGGCAAGATTGATAGTGATTCCGAAGCTCAAGGATTTTAGTAGGTGCGAGTGTGCGATCGCTCTCAAGGAGGCTGAGAATGAACCTGAGATAACATAGGCTGTACCTGGCGAGCGATTCAAAAATTTGAATTTTTGTCAGAATTATTTACATATTTTAATACTAGCTCAAGCTTTTTCTATAATTAGACCGATGCAACATTCTAAGTACCGCATTTTAGGGCTAGTCGGACAAGGACAATTTGGTCGAGTCTTTTGTGCCAGCGTTCGAGAAGCTCCCGCCCAGGACTCCCGCCTCACCAGCCAACTGGTTGCTCTCAAAGAACTTAGTCATCAGAAAGCCCCAACTAGCGAATTCTTGCGAGAGCTGTGGTTTCTGATCACCTTGCAGCACCCCAATATTGTTACCTGCCGAGCTCTAGAACACACAGCTACAGGCAGGTACTTGGTTATGGATTACTGCGAGGGAGGAACCCTCCGCAACCTGCTCAAACAAGACCGCCCCTTGCGTCTGCTCGAAGGTTTACAGCTAGTCATGGAAGTTTTAGCCGGCTTAGACTACGCCCACCGCCGAGGCGTAGTTCACTGCGACATCAAACCCGAAAATATCCTCCTAACTTTAGGAGCAAAAGGTTGGTCGCCCCGGCTTTCTGACTTTGGCATCGCGCGTCGGCTGCCAGAAATTGGTACCACTCGCCTCCACCAAGAAATTTCTCCCGACGCTACCGTAGGTTCCCCCGCTTACATGGCCCCTGAGCGGTTTTACGGTCTTTTTTCCCCGATGTCAGATATATATGCAGTAGGAATTCTGCTATTTGAATTGCTAATGGGCTACCGCCCTTTCGGGGGAACCCCCGGAGACTTGAGGTGGGCGCACCTGAATCAACGCTTGCAATTTCCCGACGCCATCCCCGAACCTTTGCAAGCAATAGTCAAAAAATCTTTAGAAAAGCTGCCAGCCCGCCGTTTTGCCAGTGCTTCCCAAATGGCTCAAGCTCTGCGGCTGATCATGTACGACCCCGCTGTCAGGCAATTGGGCGACTGCATTATTCCCTGGGAAAGCCCCACAACCATTGGTGATAAAAGTCTGAAGTCTGAAACTGGGTCTTTGCTAGAAGTTGAAGAGGAAAAAGCCTCACTGTCGGCGATTAATTTACTTGGGACTGTCCGCTATGCGCTTTCGCAGCCCAAGCCACTGATACTTCCAGCACCGTTGACCGCTTTAATTGCCACTGAAACGTATCTCTATGCTGCTGTAGGTACAGAGGTGAAGGTTTGGGCTCAGCCGGGAAAACAGCTAGTTACAGGAGAAATGTCTATTTCTATTTCATTAATGCCGGAAATCGTGCGCGGCATTTTACCTGTTTCCCACGGCTGCTGCGTTCTCACTCCGCAAAAACTTTACTGGCTCAATGAGCGCTCTTGGGAGCCTCAATGTTTGCTGGATATGGGTTTGAGGCAAGGTCCAGATGCTTTTAAAGCTGCTGTAGACTCTCACGGCAACTGGTTGACAGTAGCGGTTCCCGGCGAACTGCGTTTTTATTCTTTAGCTGGAAACAGCACTGCTGGCGATCAGAAAAAAGCCTTGAAGCTGATCGCTACTGTGCCGTTACCAGAACACTATTTACCAGAATTAATGTTTTTGGATCGGCGACACGTCTTAGCAGTTTGGCCGGACAACGAACCAAAAAATCCCCAAACTATTTTTAGAGTTTACACTCGTCGCGGCACGCCGGTGGGTTCTGTGCGGTTGTCTGCCAGCGTGGGACAGATGCTGTTGACACCTGAGCCTTATACTTTGCTGGGCATTCCTCAAGGTGGTAAAGCGGCGGTGCTGTTGATGAAATTGTGGCCACTCAAGGTAGCACGAATTCCTCTTGAAACTTTGCCCGTGTCTGCTTGTGTGGCTAATTGGGGATGGGTGTTGGCAGATGTTGCGGGGCAGATAGAAGTGTTAAACAGTCAAGGGATTCAAGTAGGGAGTTTTAGCAGCCCCGCCTCACCCCGGGCGATCGCTCCTTGGGGGAATAGAGGTTTGGTGATTGCTGTCAATATTGAGGAAGAGAGTCACTTGCACTTTTTAGATGTAGATGTTGAGGATACCAACTCGCCCTCGATCGTCAAAGGCTGATAACTGGCGTAACTGAAGGAGTTTCGGGGTGTAATTCAGGAGAGTGTATTTGCGGGCGATCGACTTCTGGGAGTTTGATCAGGGTTAGAGTAACGTATCGTTTCAACTTCTGGATTTTGAATCAGAGGAATTGTTAAGGGCGATCGGCTCAATCTGAGACCCAAACGTCCCTCAGTAAGTCCAAGAAATGCAGACACCACTTACATATATATGACTCATGCACCAGCCTGCCTCTGTAATCCTAAGCCCATGATGCAGCCTCACAGCTTACACTCTAACTTTGCCTTACCTATACTCCAAGTAAGCCCCATCATGTTGCACCACGGAGTTCTTCTACCCATGCGCGGGAAATAGTCCAGCCAAAATACGGCTTTTGGGCCAAAAAAAGACCCCATAGTTAAAAGAGGAGTCAGCCAGGGGATACCGGAGCGGTGAAGGACAGCTCAAACCTTTACTGTGTATAGGTTCCCCAAAAAATCAAAAATATTTTCACAAAACGCTTGACAACACCTTGCGGAATAA